>NZ_LABX01000107.1 GCF_001043915.1 Methylobacterium aquaticum
CCCCGAACATCCCCGGCTGCGCCGCCGCGGCGAGCCCGCGCAGCGCCAGGCCCAGCGCCTCCAGCCGCTCCTCCGTCAATTGTCCCTGGAACAGGTGCGCCGCCACCACGAGGCGCGGGCGGCCGGTGCGGTCGCACAGGGCGGCGGCGGCGGAGGTCACGCCGCGGAGGAGGTGGCCGATATCGACGGCGTAGCCCCGCGCCGCGGCGGCCGCGACCTCCTCCAGGAAGGTCTCGAACGGCAGCGGCACGTGCCAGCGGATCGCCCCGAACCGGGCCCGCAGGGTGGCGCGCGGCAACGCCCCGGCGGCATTGCCCGCCGCCGCCACGGCGCGGCCGATCGCGCCCGCATAGGCCGGGATGCGGGTGGCGAGGCGGAACTCGATGTGGATGCCGCTCGCCGGGACGATCCGCCCGAGGAGCAGCGCCTTGTCGTCGGGCGCCACCTGCCAGACCGTGGTCGTCGCCTCGAACTCCGTCGCGACCTGGTGCAGGCCCGGTTGCAGCAACTCCACGTCCGAGCGGTTGAGGAGCGGGCGCGTCACCTCCAGCAGGCCGAGGCCGAGGCGGTAGGTCTTGGTCTCCGGCACCAGGGCGACGAAGCCCTCGTGCACCAGGGTGCGCAGGATGTTGAGCGTGGTCGAGGGGCTGACCCCCGCCGCGCGGGCGATCGCCGTGACCCCGAGGGCGTCCCGCGAGCCCGCGATCGCCCGCAGGATCGCCGCCGCCTGCGTCACCGCCCCGACCTCGCGGCCGACCTCCATCACCGTCGTTCGCTCGCCTGCCTCCTCCATCCCGCCGCCGCCCCTTGCCGCCCCGATCGTTTACGGTACAGAATAGCGTTCAGCGGACGGAATGAAAACGCCCGATCCGCGCACGGTCCGGGACAAGGGCCGGACATCATGGGAGGACCAGGATGGCACGGACCCGACGGGCCCGGACGGCGCGTGTCGCCGGTGCAAGGCCACGGGCGCGCGGCATCGCGGCGATGCTCCGGGCGCTCTGCGCCGCGGCCGCGCTCCTCGCGCCGGTGGCGGCCCGCGCCGATGGCGACGTGCTGCGGATCGGCATGCGCGAGACGCCGGTGAACGACTTCTTCGCCCAAGGCGGCAAGGTCCGGACAGACGGGCGCATGGTCCACGACGTCTACCTGATGCGCTTCAAGGCGCCGTCCCAGTCGACGGGCCGGTGGGATCTCTACGAACTCGTCACCACGGTCCCGGGCGACGAGGCGTTCCGGCCGCTCGGTGACGGCGGATGCCCCTATGTCCAGAACTGAGCCTGCCGCCGATCTCGCCGCTTTGGTGCGGCCCGGCGCGGTCGCGATCATCGGCGCCTCCGCCGACCCGACCCGCATCGGCGGCCGGCCGATCGCCTACATGCGGCGCGCCGGCTTCCAGGGCGCGATCCTGCCGGTGAACCCGAACCGGGCCGAGGTGCAGGGCCTGCCCTGCTCCGCCTCCGTCGCGGCCCTGCCGCAGGTCCCGGACGTGGCGGTGATCGCGGTGCCGGGCGCGGCGGCGCTCCAGGCGGTCGAGGAACTGGGGGCGCGGGGCACGCGCTTTGCCGTGATGTTCACGGCGGGCTATGCCGAGATCGGCGAGGCGGGCGCTGAAGCGCAAGCGGCCCTCGTCGCGGCGGCGCGGCGGCACGGGATGCGGCTCCTCGGCCCCAATTGCCTCGGCCTGTTCAACGCGGCCACCGGCTTCTACCCGATCTTCTCCGCCTCCCTCGAAGGCGGCCTGCCGCTGCCGGGGCGGATCGGCATCGCCAGCCAGTCGGGCGCCTACGGCACCCACCTCTTCGCTGCCTGCCGCAACCGCGAGATCGGCACCGCGATGCTGATCACCACCGGCAACGAGGCCGACCTGGCGGTGGCCGATGCGATCGGCTGGATGGTGCAGGACGACGGCATCGACGTCATCATGGCCTATGCCGAGGGCATCCAGGACGGGCCTGCCTTCGCGGGCGCTCTGGCCGAGGCCCGGCGGGCGCGAAAGCCCGTGATCGTGATGAAGGTCGGCCGCAGCGCGGTCGGCAGCGCGGCGGCCCAGTCGCACACCGCCTCGATCGCCGGCAACGACGCGGTCTTCTCCGCGGTGCTCGCCGAGCATGGGGCGATCCGGGCCCGCTCGACGGAAGAGCTGATCGACATCGCCTACGCGGCGACGCGGCGGATCTACCCGGTGCCGAACAGCTTGGGCGTCATCACGATCTCAGGGGGGGCCGGGGTGCTGATCTCGGATGCCGCCGAGGCCGCCGGCCTGCCGATGCCCCCGATGCCCGAGGAGGCGCAAAGACGGCTCAAGGCGATCCTGCCCATCGCCTCGCCCCTCAACCCGGTCGATTGCACCGCGCAAGCGTTCAACGACCTGTCGCTGATCGGCCGCTTCACCGAAGCGATGATCGCCGAGGGCGGCTATGCCTCGATCCTGGCCTTCTTCACCCAGATCGGCGGCGCCCCCAGCATGGCGCCGGCGATCCGCGCCCAGCTCAACGCCGTCAAGGCACGCCATCCGGACCGGCTCTACGCCCTCTCGGTCCTCGCCTCGGCGGAGCGCAACCGCGACTACGAGGCCGACGGGTACCTGCTCTACGAGGACCCGGCCCGGGCGGTGATCGCCCTCGACGCGATGGGGCGCCTCGGCGCGAGCTTTTCGGAATCCCCGCCGGTGCCGCCGCCCGCGGGCGCGCCGGTCCGGCTCCCCGACGCGAATCCGAGCGAGGCGGAGGCCAAACGCCTGCTCGCGGCCGCCGGCATCGCGACGGTGCCGGAAGCGGCCTGCGCGGACGAGGCGGCGGCGGTCGCGGCGGCCGAGTCGTTCGGCTTTCCGGTGGTGATGAAGATCCTGTCGCCGGACATCCTGCACAAGACCGAGATCGGCGGCGTCCTGCTCGACATCGGCGATGCCGATGCGGTCCGGCGCGGCACCGCCACGTTGATCGGGCGCGCCGCCCGCCACGCGCCGTCCGCCCGGATCGACGGCGTGCTGGTGGCGCGCCAGATCAAGGGCGGGGTCGAGTGCATCCTGGGCATCCAGCGCGATCCGGTCTTCGGCCCGGTGGCGATGGTCGGCCTGGGCGGGGTCTTCGTCGAGGTGATGCGCGACGTGGTGTTTCGGCGCTGCCCGTTCGGCGAGGACGTGGCCGAGGCGATGATCCGCGCGATCAAGGCCGCGCCGCTCCTCACCGGTGCCCGCGGCCGGCCGCCCTGCGACATCGCGGCGCTGGCCCGGATGCTGTCGCGGCTCTCGGTCTTCGCCGTGCAGGCGGGGCCGCGGCTGGCCTCGATCGATCTCAACCCGGTCTTCGCCCTGCCCGAGGGAGCCTTCGCGGCGGATGCGGTGATCGAGGTGGGGGAGGGGCGGAGCGTGGGCGTTTCCCGGCCGGCAGCCACGCCATGACCGACCCCGCCCGCATTCCCGTCATCGTCGGCATCGGCGAGGTCGCCGACCGCCCCGACGCGCCGGGCCGCGGCCCGATCGGTTCCGAGCCCGCCGCCATGATGGCGGAGGCCCTGCGACGGGCCGATCACGACGCGGGTGGCGGCTGGCTCGCCCGCCTCGCCTCCCTCGACGTGGTCAACGCGGTGTCCTGGCCCTATGCCGACCTGCCCGCCCGCGTCGCCGACCACCTCGGCCACCGCCCGGCCCGCCTCGCCTACGGCCCGGTCGGCGGCGAGACGCCGGTCCGTTTCCTGCACGAGGCGGGGCGGCGGATCGCGAGCGGCGAGGCCGCGGCGGCGGCCCTGTGCAGCGGCGAGGCGGAGCACAGCGCAGGCGCCGCGCGCCGCGCCGGCCTCGACCCCGCGCGCGATGCCTCCCCGCCCTGGACCGCCCCGGACCCCGCCTGGACCAACCCGCGGGTGCGCGACACCCTGCACCGCCAAGCCCTGCGGCACGGGCTGTCGCAGCCGGTCACCGTCTATCCCCTCTACGAGACCGCCCTCCAGGCCGCCTGGGGCCAGACCCCGCGCCAGGGCCGCGCCGAATCGGCGGCGCTCGGGGCGGCCTTCTCCCGGGTCGCGGCCGACAACCCGCATGGATGGCTGCGCCGCGCCGTCAGTGCCGACGAGATCGCCACGCCCTCGCCCGCCAACCGGCC
Source organism: Methylobacterium aquaticum (assembly GCF_001043915.1). Taxonomy (GTDB): domain Bacteria; phylum Pseudomonadota; class Alphaproteobacteria; order Rhizobiales; family Beijerinckiaceae; genus Methylobacterium; species Methylobacterium aquaticum. The sequence goes on from NZ_LABX01000107.1 coordinate 4,104, forward strand.
GATCGCCTGGCCCTACACCAAGCTGATGGTGGCCAACCCCGTGGTGAACCAGGCCGCGGCCGTGATCGTGACGAGCGTGAGCCTCGCCCGCGCCGCCGGTCTGCCCGCGCATCGCGTCATTCCGATCGGCCCTGGCGCCGCCGCGACCGAGCCGCGGGACTGGCTGTCGCGCGACCGCTTCGACCACGCCCCGGCACAGGACGCGGTCGTCACGGCGGCGTTGCGCCGGGCCGGGCTCGCGGCTTCGGACCTGGCGGCGATCGAACTCTACAGCTGCTTCCCCTGCGTGCCCAAGATGGCGCGCCGCAGCCTCGGCCTGCCCGAGGAGGCCGTGCCGACGGTGACGGGCGGGCTGACCTTCTTCGGCGCACCGCTCAACGGCTACATGACCCACGCCATCTGCGCGATGGTGCGGCGGTTGCGCGAGGCGCCCGGCCGCGCCAGCCTGCTCTACGGCCAGGGCGAGTTCGTCACCAAGCACCACGCCCTGGTGCTGGGCGGCCAGTTCGACAGGCCCGCCGACGAGCCGGTCTCGGTCCAGGCCGAGGCGGACAGTCGCCGCGGGCCGGTGCCGCCGGTGGTGGAGGACGCCGCGGGCCGCGCCGTCGTCGAGACCCATACGGTGCTGTTCGACCGCGAGGGCGCGCCCGAGCGGGGCGTCGTGGTCCTGCGCCAGGGCGGCGCGCGCCTCCTCGCCCGGGTGCCCGCCGCCGACCGGGCCACCCTGGCGGCGCTGACCGACCTTGACCGCTCGCCCGTCGGTCTCGACGGCACCCTGCGCCGGGCCCGCGACGGGCTCCTCGACTGGGAGGCCGCCTGATGCGGGATCCCGTCCTGCGCGACCGCATCGGCGACCACGTCGCGGTCCTGACGCTGAACCGCCCGCAGGCGCGCAACGCCGTCGATCCGGCCCTCGCCCAGGCCCTCGGCGACGCCGTCGCGGAAACGGAGGCCGACGACACCGTCCGCGCGGTGGTGCTGGCGGGGGAAGGTCCGGTCTTCTGCGCCGGGGCCGACCTGACGACGGTCGCGGCGGGCCGGGCCGACGACCTCTGGACCCCGGGGGGCGGGTTTGCCGGCTTCGTCCACGCGGCACGGGCGAAACCCTGGATCGCCGCCGTGGAGGGCCCGGCGCTCGCCGGGGGCTGCGAGATCGCGCTTGCCTGCGACCTGATCGTGGCGGGGGAGGGAGCGACATTCGGCCTGCCGGAGGTGACCCGTGGCCTCGTCGCCGCGGCGGGCGGCCTCTACCGGCTGCCGCGGGCGCTGCCCCGCGCCGTCGCCCTCGAGATGATCCTGACCGGCGCGTCGCTGGCCGCGGACCGCGCCCACGCGTTGGGCCTCGTCAACCGGCTGGCGCCGCGGGGAGCCGCCCGGGACGAGGCGGTGGCGCTGGCGACCGCGATCGCCGGCAACGCGCCGCGCGCCGTGCGCGAGAGCCTGGCGGTGGCGCGCCTGGTGCCCGATGCCGACGAGGCCGGATTGCGGGCGGCGAGCGAGGCGGCCCGCGCCCGGGTCCAGGCCACGGAGGATTGTCGCGAAGGGCCCCGCGCCTTCATCGAGAAGCGCCCGCCGCGCTGGACCGGACGATAATCAAGGGAGACACCGCATGGGCCTACTGGATGGCAAGGTCGCGCTCGTCACCGGGGCGGGCGGCGGCATCGGGCGGGAGATCGCGCTCGCCATGGCGCTCGCCGGTGCCAGGGTGGTGGTCAACGATGTCGGCGCCTCCTTGAGCGGAGTCGGGGAGACCTCGGCGACGCCGGGCGAGCAGACCCGCGCCATCATCGTGCAGCGCGGCGGCGAGGCGGTAGTCGACACCGGCAGCGTCGCCGAGTGGGACGCCGCGCAAGCCATGGTGGCGACCGCCCTCGAGGCGTTCGGCCGCCTCGACATCGTCGTCAACAACGCGGGCATCCTGCGCGACCAGATCTTCCACAAGATGACCCCGGAGGAGTGGCTGTCGGTCATCAACGTCCATCTCAACGGCAGCTTCTTCGTCTCCCGCGCCGCCGCCGAGGTCTTCCGGCGCCAGAACGGGGGATCTTATGTCCACATGACCTCGACCTCGGGCCTGATCGGCAATCTCGGCCAGGCGAACTACTCCGCGGCCAAGCTCGGCATCGTTGCCCTGTCGAAGTCGATCGCCCTCGACATGGGCCGCTTCGGCGTGCGCTCGAACTGCATCGCGCCCTTCGCCTGGAGCCGGATGACCAGCTCGATTCCGGCCGAGACGCCCGAGCAGAAGGCCCGCGTCGCCAAGCTCCAGGCGATGGGGCCGGAGAAGAACGCGCCGCTCGCGGTCTTCCTCGCCTCGGATGCGGCCGCCCATGTCACCGGCCAGATCTTCGCCGCCCGCCACAACGAGGTGTTCCTCTTCAACCATCCCCGCCCGGTCCGCGGCGTGCACCGCGCCGAGGGCTGGACGCCGGAGACCATCGCCGAGCACGGGATGCCGGCGCTCTCGGGCCACCTCGCCCCCCTCGACCGCAGCCCCGACGTCTTTTCCTGGGACCCGGTGTGACCATGACCATCCACGGACGCGCCCATCTCGTCGGGGCCTACGAGCACCCGACCCGCAAGGCCCCGGACAAGTCCGTGGCCCAGCTCCACGCCGAATCCGCCGCCGGCGCCCTCGCCGATGCCGGGCTGACCAAGGACGATGTCGACGGCTATTTCTGCGCCGGCGACGCGCCGGGTCTCGGGCCGCTGGCGATGGCCGACTACCTGAACCTGCGCCTGCGCCACCTCGACAGCACCGATATCGGCGGCGCCTCCTACATCGCCCACGTGGCCCATGCGGCGCAGGCGATCGCGATGGGCCGTTGCAATGTCGCGCTCATCACGCTGGCCGGCCGGCCGCGAAGCGCCGGCCATTCCGGCACCGCGGCGCGGCCGGTGATCGCCGACGCGCCGGACAGCCCGTGGGAGACGCCGTTCGGCCCGACCACGGTCAACCTCTACGCGATGTGCGCGCGCCGCCACATGCATGAGTTTGCCACGACGGCCGAGCAGCTCGCCTGGATCAAGGTCGCGGCCTCGCATCACGCGCAGCACAATCCCGACGCCATGCTGCGCGACGTGGTGACCGTCGAGGACGTGCTGGCCTCGCCGATGGTCGCCGATCCGCTGCACCGGCTCGATTGCTGCGTCGTCAGCGACGGCGGTGGGGCGCTGGTGGTGGCGCGGCCCGAGATCGCCCGCAGCCTGAGGCGCCCGCTCATACGGGTGATGGGCGCGGGCGAGGCTCATAAGGGCCAGGGCGGCGGCGAGGTCGACCTGACCTATTCGGCGGCCCGGGTCTCCGGCCCGGCAGCCTTCGCGGAGGCCGGGGTGACGCCGGCCGACATCAAGTACGCCTCGGTCTACGACAGCTTCACCATCACGGTGCTGATGCAGCTCGAGGATCTGGGCTTCTGCGGGAAGGGCCAGGGCGGGCGCTTCGTCGCCGACGGCAACCTGATCTCCGGGACGGGCCGGCTGCCCGTCAACACCGATGGCGGCGGCCTGTGCAACAACCACCCGGCCAACCGGGGCGGCATCACCAAGGTGATCGAGGCGGTGCGCCAGCTCCGCGGCGAGGCCCATCCGGCAGTGCAGGTGAGGAACTGCGACCTCGCCGTCGCGACCGGCATCGGTGGCCTTCTCGGCAGCCGCCACGGCGCCGCCACCCTGATCCTCGGGAGGGAGTGAGACGATGAGCGGAGTGTCCTCGACCCGCATCCCCTTGCGCGACGGCGACTGGCCCGACCCGCCGGCCAGCCCCGAGGCCGCGCCGTTCTGGGCGGCGGCCCGCGAGGGCCGGTTCCTGCTGCGCCGCTGCACCGCCTGCGGCAAGGCGCATTGGTATCCCCGGACCCTGTGCCCGTTCTGCCTCGGCGAGACCGCCTGGGAGGAAGCCTCGGGCGAGGGCACGATCTACAGCGTCACGGTGCTCCCCCGCGAGGACCCGGTCCGCACGGTGGCCTACGTCACGTTGGCCGAGGGGCCGACGATGCTGACCAGCGTGGTCGCGTGCGATCCGCACGCCCTGGCGATCGGTCAGCCGGTGCGGCTGGTCTTCGCGCGCTCGCGCAACGGGACGCCGGTGCCGTGCTTCCGGCTGGTCGCGGCGGGTGGTCCGCCGGAGCCGGCCTTGTCGTGGTGACGCGGCGCCCTGCGGCCGCTCGATGTCCGGTCCGGCGCGGGACCGGGCAGGCTGACCAGCGGGGGGCCTGACACCGGCGTGACGTAAGGAAATCGCCTATCACAACGTCAGTTTGTAACGGCTCGTTAACGATGATCATCTAGAATGTAAGAATAATTCTAATCGGATTCGTGGCATGTTGCGCAGGTTGACCGTCCGCAATCGTCTCTACGGAGGCTTCGGGGCATTGGTGATGATCGTCGCCGCCCTGGGCGGCTTCTCGATCTATCAGCAGGCCGGCCTGCTCGCGCAATACGAGCGCCGGGCGCTGCTCGACGACCTGTCGCGATCCGCCCTCGCCGTGATCGTGTCGACGAAGTCGATGTCGGGCCAGGCGGAGCAGTACCGGCTCGTGCCGCAGCCCGCGCTGATCGCCGGGATCGAGACGGAGCGCCGCTCGATCGAGGAATCGGGTGACCTGATGGCCAAGCGGGCGATCGACGAGGAGCGCCGCCGGCTCTACGGCCAGATCCGCGATCAGGCCCGGGACTTGAAGACCGACCTTCAGCGCCTGGAGGCGGCCGGGCGCATCATGGCGGAGGCCAAGGACACGCTGTTCAAGGGCGGCGACGATCTGACCCGCGCGACCAGCGCGCTGGTGGCGGAGATGCGAGCCCGCGCCAGCGACGCGCAGGTGCTCCACGCCGCCATGACCGAGAGCGCCATGCTGCTGGTGCGGGTCGCCAACTGGCGCTTCCTGGCGACGCAGGACCCGAACGGTCCGGCAACCTTCGCGACGAATGCCGGCAAGGCGGAGGCGGCCATCAAGACCTTGCGTGGTCTCGATTCCGGCAACGCCTTCGCGCAGCCGATCCGCGTGACCGAGCAGGCCCTCGCGGCCTACGTGACCGCCTTCCAGGCCTACACCAAGGCTTCAGTCGAGAGCCGGCAGGTCTACGATACCGGCATCAAGCCGCACCTGACGAGCATCGATCAGGCCACGCAGACGGTGCGGGGCAAGGTGGAGACCGTGGTCCGCGAGATCGCCGACGCCACGGAGGCGATGACCGTCCGCACGCGGATGATCCAGTTCGCCCTGATCGCCTTCGCGCTATCCCTTGGCACCGGTCTCGCGGTCCTGATCGCCCGCAGCGTCATCGGGCCGATCGGCGGCATGACCGATGCGATGAAGCGGCTGGCGAACGGCGAGACCGATCTCACGGTGCCGTCCCGCGATGCACGCGACGAGATGGGCGCCATGGCCCAGGCGGTCGAAGTCTTCCGCCAGAACGCCGTCGCCCGAATCGAACTGGAAGCGCAGCAGCGCGACGAGCAATCCGCCCGCCAGCGCCGGGCCGACCGGGTCGACCAGCTGGTGCGGGGCTTCCAGCAGAAGGTGGCGGGCTCGCTCGACATCGTCACCGCCGCCGCGACCGAGCTGGATGCCACCGCCCGCACGATGACCGGCGTCGCCGACACCACCAGCGCCCAGGCGCAGGCGTCCAGCAGCACCGCCGAGCAGACCTCCGCCAATGTCCAGATGGTGGCGGCGGCGGCCGAGGAGATGGTGTCCTCGCTCCAGGAGATCGAGCGGCAGGTGCTGCGCTCGAACGAGGTCGCCGGCAATGCCACCCGCGAGGCCGCGGCGACCGACGCCGCGATGTCGAGCCTGAGTTCCGCCGCCACCCAGATCGGCGCCGCCGTCGCGACGATCACTGCCATTGCCGACCAGACCAACCTGCTGGCCCTCAACGCGACGATCGAGGCGGCCCGCGCCGGTGCGGCGGGGCGCGGCTTCGCGGTGGTGGCGGCGGAGGTGAAGGAACTCGCCGCCCAGACCTCCCGGGCGACCGTCGAGATCGGCGGGCAGATCACGGCGATCCAGGCGGCCACCGGCCAGGCGGCCGGCGCCATCGGGCAGATCGGCCAGACCATCGCGACCATCAACGAGATCAGCGGCATGATCGCCGCCACGGTGACGGAGCAGACCGCCGCCACGACCGAGATCTCGCGCAACGCCTCGCAGGCGGCCCGGGGCACCCAGGACGTCACCGCCGCGATGGCCGGGGTCCTCGGCTCCGCCGGAGAGACGGGCAGCGCCGCCTCGCAGGTCCTGATGGCGGCGGCCGAGCTGGCCACCCAGTCGCTCAACGTCAAGCAGGAGGTCGACGGCTTCCTGCGCGACATCCAGGCGGCCTGACGCGGCCCCCCCGAGGGAGGCGTTCTCGACGCTCTTCTCGGCGGGGCGTCGTCCGTCCCGCCGAGCGTTCAGGAGAGGGGCCGCCCGCCCGCGAGGCCGCGGGCGCAGTCCGCGATCTGCCGGCGCAGCCAGGCATGGTCGGGATGGCGCTCGACCCGCCGGGCCCAGACCAGGACCGAGCGGGTGACCGGCAGGTCCGGGTCCGCCGGCAGGGCGGCGCAGGCGACCGGATGCACCGTCGCGAGGGTGCGGGCGATCCGCTCGGCCATCACCGCCACCAGATCGGAGCGGGCGAGAATCGGCGCCGCCGACAGGAACGGGGCCGCCATGGCGACCCGGCGCGGCGGCAGGCCCCGTCGGCTCAAGATCCCGTCGAGGAAGCCGACATCGTCGCCGGTCGAGGAGACGACGAGGTGCGACAGGTCCGCCAGGCGCTCGTAGGTGAGGGGCCGGGCGAGGGCCGGATGCCCGTGCCGGGCGACGACCGCGAACCCGTCCCGGATCAGCGTGGTGGTGCCGAAGCGCTCGCCCTCGACCCGGCCGGCGCCGACGATCGCGAGATCCACGTCGCCGCGGTCGAGGAGGTCGTCGACCCGCACGGTGCCGCTCGGGCTCATGTGCAGGCTCAAGGACGGGGCCCGGCTCCCGATCCATTCGGCGATCGGCGCCGCGAGGACCACGGCGGCGGTGTTGTTGAGCACCAGGCGAAAGCGCGCGGTCGAGGTAGCCGGGTCGAACCGGTCCTGGTGCAGGGCGCTCTCGATCTCGGCCAACGCCCGGCGCACCGGCTCGGCGAGGTCGTGGGCGCGGGGCGTCGGGCTCATGCCCTCGGGCCCGCGCACGAACAATTCGTCGCCGAAGGCCCGGCGCAGGCGCTGGAGCGCGTGGCTCACCGCCGACTGGCTCAGGCCCAGCCGCTCCCCGGCGCGCGTCACGTGCCGCTCGCGCATGATCGCGTCGAACACGATGAGGAGCTTGAAGTCGAACGCATCCCAGTTCACGAGCCCGGGTTGTAGCGGAGGGGCGCGGCGGGGGATAGGCAGGGGGCAGGCCCGGCCTCGTGACCCGCTCCTGCTGAGGATGGGCAGACCGTTCGCCATAGCGGGCAAACTCGCTCATTCTCATGTCCACGAAGATCACTTCCGTGATCAACATCGCGCCGATCAACCGGAACCCCGGCAAGCCTGACGCCGCCCCGGATCGACAGGTGCAGCACCCGTCACCGCCGTGACATCGAGCCCGACCCGACAGGCTGCCGGCCTCTCCGGGCGAGGGGAGTCGTGCCTGCTTTCTTCGTCGTGTTTCCCTTGCCACCGGAACCTACGCCCTCGGGCCGGTGTTCGCGGACGGACGTCCTGCGCGCCCCGGTTCGATGACGGGTGCGCGTCAACGACAGGGAGAGATGCCATGAAGCTCATCCTCGCCGCCGGCCTGCTGTCCGTCTTGGCCGGCCCGGCGCTGGCCGGCGCCTGCGGCACCGAGATCGATGCCCTGGAGCCCCGCCTGACCGAGAAGGGGCGCGAGACGATCGCGGCGTCGAGCGGCGGCAAGGAAGTGGCCTCCCGGCGGGAGGCCCAGGCCGAGGCAGCGACCGAGAGGGGCACCAGCCCCTCCGCCCTGCCGAAGGGGCCCGCTCCCGGCTCCGCCGAGACGAAAGCCACTACCGATGTTGCCAAGGCCGGCGGCGGCACCGGCGTGATGGAGGCCCGCGCCAGCCTCAACCGCGCCCGCGAACTCGACAAGAAGGGCGACGAGGCCGGATGCATGAAGGCGGTGTCCGACGCCAAGGAGAAACTCGATCGGTAGGTCGCAGATCGGCGCGAGTGGAGCGTCTTCCTCGCGCCGAACTCTGTTTCGATCATGCAACACTGAAGTATATAAGTTGTTCTTTTATAAGGAATCTATAATTAGATCCATCCGGCAGCCGCAGATCCTGCATGGTGCTCAGGAAGGCATCCGCCTCGGGTTCGACCGCCTGGGCGAGCCGGCGGCGGGCGTCGGCCCGCAGCATCTCGGTCAGGGGATCGTCGATCTCGTCAGGCTGACGACGCCGCACGATGTTGGTCGGGCCGTCTAAGCAGACTTGCGTTGGCAGGCCAACGCTTCGCCCACTTAGGGTCTTGTTCGATTGCAGATTTTTGCCGCCGAACCGGTGACCACTTCGGCGACATCTGCTGAGGGCATCTCCCTCTCGTTGAGAGGTTCTGGCAGGCGCGACACCCGCCTCGATATGCCGCCTTCACCCAAACCGTGTCACCCAGTCTCCCGCATCGCTCGTGCACGTCAGATCCCGAGATAGACCCGGCGCACCTCGGGATCGTCGCGCAGGGTCGCGGCGGGTCCGGAGAGCATCAGGCGACCGGTCTGGAGCACGTAGGCCCGGTCGGCGATGCTCAGGGACTCGGCCACGCGCTGCTCCACCAGCAGGATCGTCGTCCCGGATGCCCGGATCGCCTCGACGGCGGAAAAAATCTCGTCCACCAGCTTCGGCATGATCCCCTGCGACGGCTCGTCGAGCATCAGCAGCCGCGGACGTGTCATCAGCGCGCGGCCGATCGCCAGCATCTGCTGCTCGCCCCCCGACAGCGTCCCGGCCCGCTGCGGCAGGCGCTCCTTCAGCCGCGGGAACAGCGCGAAGACCCGCTCCAGGGGCGCCTCCCGGTCGGCCGCCTTGCGGTGGAGGTAGCTGCCGAGCCGCAGGTTGTCGGCGACCGACAGGCGCGGAAACAGCCGCTTGTTCTCCGGCACGTAGGCAATGCCCCGCGCGGTGATGACGTGGCCCGGCAGCCCGTCGAGGCGGGTGCCGTCGAACACCACCTCGCCGGCTTTCGGCCGCTCCATCCCGGCGATCGACTTCAGCAGCGTCGACTTGCCGGCGCCGTTGGCGCCCGCCACCACCACGATCTCGCCGCTCGCGACCGCGATCGAGACGTTCTGGATGGCGAGCAAGCCCTGATAGGCGGTGGAGAGCCCGCGGACCTCAAGCAGCACGGTGACGCTCCCCCAGATAGGCCGTGATCACGCCGTCGTGGCGCACCACCTCGGTCGGGTGGCCCTCGGCCAGAACCCGGCCGAGATGCAGCACCACCGCCCGGTCGACCAGCGGCATCACCACCTCCATCACGTGCTCGACCATGATGACGGTGACGCCGCGGGCCGCCACCTTGCGGATCAGCTCGACCCCGGCCTTGGCCTCGCTCGGCGTCAGCCCGGTCAGCACCTCGTCGAGGAGGAGCAGCGTCGGCTCGGTGGCGAGCGCCCGGGCGACTTCGAGGCGGCGCTTCTCCGGCGGCGTCAGCTCGCCCGCCACGGCATCCGCCCGGTGGCCGAGCCCGGCGAAGTCGAGGGTCTCGAGGGCGACGCGCCGCGCCGCCGCCGCGGTGGCGTGGCGGGCAAAGCCCCCGACGACGACGTTCTCGAGCACGTTCATCGAATCGAACGAGCGCGGCACCTGGAAGGTGCGGGCGATGCCGCGCCGGCAGCGCTCGGGGGCGGAGAGATCGGTGATGTCCTCGCCGCGGAAGACGATCCGGCCCTCGCTCGGCCGGTAGGTGCCGGAGATCAGGTTGAACAGGGTCGACTTCCCGGCCCCGTTCGGCCCGAGCAGGCCGAGGATCTGGCCCTCCGGCACCGCGAGGCTGACATCCGCATTGGCCACCAGGCCGCCGAAGCGCAAGGTGACGTGGTCGATGCGCAGGAGGGGCTCGGTCACGGGCGTCTCGCTCACGGGGTCGCCTCCTCGGCGCGGGCCTTGCGGGGGCGGAACAGGCTGAGCACCCCTTCCGGACGGGCCAGCGCCACCACCATCACCAGGATGCCGTAGAGCATCAGATCGAGACCTTTGCCGCCGCCGCCGAGATAGGAGCGGCTGATCTCGGTGAGCGGGATCAGGATCGCCGCCCCGACGAGCGGTCCCCACAGGGTGCCGATGCCGCCGAGCACCGCCGGCAGGGCGAAGAGCAGCGAGAAGCGGAAGCTCATCACGCTCTCGGGATCGATGTAGGAGACATAGGCGGCGTAGAAGCCGCCGCCGATCGCCGTGAAGAAGGCCGAGACGGCCGCCGCCGCCATCTTGGAGCGAAAAACCTCGACGCCGAGGCTCTCGGCGGCCTGGGCATCGTCCTTGACCGCGCGCCACCAATAGCCCCAGCGCGAGCCCTCGATCAGCCAGGTGACGAACCAGACCAGGGCCAGGAAGGCGATGGCGAAGTGGATGTAAGGCACCTTGTCGCGGGCGAATTGCAGCGTCCACCACGAATCCGGGTTGAACGGCCACTGGATGCCCATCGCGCCGCCGACGAAATCCCAGTTGTGGACGAGCAGCAGGCCGATCTCCGCGATGACGATGGTCGCAATCGAGAAGTAATGGCCGGCGAGCCGGAAGCACGGATAGCCGAGGAGCAACGCCACCGCGGCCGAGAGCAGGCCGCCCGCCAGCATCCCGAACCACGGCAGCACGCCATAGGTGACGAACAGGACCGTGGTGGCATAGGCGCCGGCGCCGAAATAGAGCGCGTGGCCGAGGGACACCTGGCCGCAATAGCCCCCGAGAATGTTCCAGCTCTGGGCAAGCGCGGCATACATCAGGGTGAGGATGAGGACGTTCTGGAGATAGACGTCGCGCAGGCCGTAGGGGAGCGCGGCGAGGCCGGCGAAGACCAGGGCGGCGACGATCAGCTTGCGCCGGCGCCTGGCCGCATGGCTGGCCTCGGCCCGCGCCAGGGCCGGCGCGAGGGGGGTGGTCGCGGCGGTCATCAGAGCCTCCCGAACAGGCCTTGCGGCCGCACGAACACCACCGCGAGGTAGAGGGCGTAGACGCCGACGGACTTGAGCGCCGGCGGCAGGATCACCGCCGTGAGGGCCTCGACGAGGCCGACGATGATCCCGGCGACGAGCGCCCCGGCGACGCTGCCGAAGCCGCCGAGCGCCACCGTGACGTAGGCGATGAGGGCGAAGCTCGCTCCGACCTGGGGATGGATGTAGTAGAAGATCGCCAGCACCGCGCCGGCGAGGCCGACCAGGGCGGCGCCGAGGCCCCAGCCGAGGGCGAAGACGCGGTTGCGGTCGATGCCGACCAGGGCCACCGCGCCCTGGTCCTCGCGGGTGGCCTTGAGGGCGCGGCCGAAATCGGTGCGGCTCATCAGGAGGTGGAGGCCGCCGAAGGCGGCGAGGGAGACGAGCGCGCCGAAGATCTGCGGCCAGGGCAGGAAGATGCCGCCGAGATCGAGGGTGCGCCCGCCGAGCCAGGAGTTGGGAACGTTGCGGTAATCGGGGGTGAAGAGATACTGCGCGGCGCCCTGGAGCAGGATCGCGAGGCCGAAGGTGGCGAAGATCTGCACCATGCCCTGGTTGGCCTTGGCGCGCATGGCGAAGCGGACGACGCCGAGATAGGCGGCGGCCCCCAGCACGAAGAGCAGGGCGGCCACGAGCGGCATCAGCACCACCGGATCGAGGCGGGTGACGAGCACCAGCCCGAAGGTCGCGTACATGGCGAGCATCAGGAACTCGCCATGGGCGAAGTTCACCACGTCCATCAGTCCGAAGATCAGCGAGAGGCCGACCGCGATCAGGGCGTAGATCAAGCCCATCAAAAGGCCGCTCGCCAGCACCTGCACCAGGGCTTGCGCCGTCATCAATGCACCTGCCGATCGAGAGAAGGGAACGAGTCGACGATCGTGCCGATCGCCATCATGGATTCATCGGCCAGAGCGGTGCCGCTGCGGCGAGGTCCTTCGGGAGCACGGTTCACGAACTTGCCCTCCCGATACTGGATGAGCACCGGATCGCAGAGGGTGTTCTGCCCGTCGGGGCCGAACTTGATGCCGCGCCAGGGCATGACGGTCTGGATCCCCGGAATGTCCGTCGCCGTCAGGGCGTCGCGGACCTTGGTGCCATCGGTGGACTTCGCCCGGTCGATGGCATCCGCGATCACCAGCATCGCCTCGACGAGCCGGGAGGTGTCGTCGTTCAGGTCCCGGCCGGCGCGGGCCTTGACCATGTCGTTCACCAGCCCGATCGACGGACGCTTCGGTGCGAGATCGAGCGCGAACGACCCGCGGCTGCTCTGGCCGACGAGCTTGTCCTGCGTGATGAGGCGCTCGGGCTCCGAGCGGCCGTTCTGCGGATCGCCCTGGTGGTCGGCCACCACGAGGCGGATCTGCGCCCCGCCGAGACCGGCGGTGCGGGCGCCCGGCAGGTCGAGGTCGTGCACGCCGTTGACGATCTCCATCGCGGTCTCGATGGCGTGGCGGCCATCGACACCGGCCTGGGCGGCGGCGCCCGACATCGGGTAGACGGCCCCGATCGGCACCTCGCCGGCCGCATCGGCTCTGCCGATGCCCGCCAGGCCGGCGGCCAGGGGCGCGGCGGCGTCGACAAGAATCTCTCGCCTGTTCATCATCCCGTCTCTCCGATCGACAGTCGCCATCCCATTATCCTCGCATCGGAGGCGACGAGATGAGAGACATGAAAAAAGGTTCGATCCGGATGCGCAGTCTATCCAGCAGGCAAATGTTCGCCCCGCGGCATCGTCGATCGGCCTGGAAGGGTGGCCGGCATGCGTCGATTGATATCGGATGCCCCACGCCGACCCGCTCACATCAGGAATCTTAAGCAAGGAATGTGCCGCAGCACCGGCCCTCATCGAAGCAAGAACCACCGTGGAATGGCAAGTTTTGCGGATCGGTGGACCCTGCGAAGGGTGGGGATTGGCGGATCATCGGCCGCGGGCGCGCCGCCCGGGCAGGGCCCCGATGCGACGATCGCGGTTCCTCCCGCGTCCCGTACTCCGCCTCAGGGCGCGATCTGGAGGATCGCCTCGACCTCGACCGTCATCGCATTGGGCAGCGAGCCCATGCCGACCGCCGAGCGGGCATGACGGCCGGCCTCGCCGAGCACCGCCACCAGGAGATCCGAGCAGCCGTTGATGACCTTCGGGTGATCGGCGAAGTCGGGCTCGGCATTGACCATGCCGAGGAGCTTCACCACGGCCTTGATCCGCGACAGGTCGCCGAGGGCCGCCTTGGCGACGGCGAGAAGCTGGAGGCCTGCGAGCTGCGCGTCGGTATAGCCGTCCTCGATCGTGGCGTCACGGCCGAGGCGGCCCGGGCGGTAGGTGCCGTCCGGCCGCTTCGGGCCCTGGCCGGAGAGGTAGAGCAGGTCGCCGACGATGCGGAACGGCACGTAGTTGGCCACCGGCACCGGCACCTCGGGCAGGGTCAGGCCGAGTTCGGCGAGCGTCTCTTCGGGGGTCATCGGCCGGTCCTGTCGGTTGGAGGAGGAAACGGGAGGTGCCGGTGATCGTGGCCGGCGCGGACGGGGAATGTTCACCCGAAAATGGCGCTGCGGTCGAGTCGACGGCGTCGGGGGACAGATCCGCGGCATCGGACCCGAGCGTGACCGCGGGTCGACACGGCCGCTCGCCCCCGAGAACCGAACCGGCTGCCCCTTACGCGCAACCGGCTCGGATCGCCGCCGCTCTCGGGTGGAGGCCGAGAACCTGATGCAGGATACGACCGAGCTGCTCGGCCGAATAGGGCTTGTGCAGCAATGCGAATCCGTGGGCGTCCGACTGGGCGAGGACGTGGCTGTAGCCCGAGGTGAGCACGACAGGCACGTGGGGCAGGCGCGTCTGCAAGTCCCGCGCGAGGGCGACGCCGCCCATGCCGGGCATCACCACGTCGGAGAACACCAGGTCGAACCGGCTTCCCTCGCGGCCGAGTTTCTCCAGCGCCTCCTCGGCATTGGCGGCCCAGACCGGCCGGTAGCCGAGATCCTCCAGGATCTGGGTCGCGAACTGACCGACGCCGACATTGTCCTCGACCACGAGGATCCGCTGGCCAGTCCCGAGGGGCGCCAGGCCGTCCTCCTGCGGACGATCGGCGAAGGTCTGCTCCTCGGCGACGACTTCCGGCAGGTAGAGCGTGAAGGTGGTCCCCTGTCCGGGAATGCTGCGCACGTCGACATCGCCGCCCGATTGCTTGGCGAAGCCGAAAACCTGCGACAGGCCGAGGCCCGTGCCCTTGCCGACCTCCTTCGTGGTGAAGAAGGGATCGAAGATCCGGCCGATCTGTTCCGGCGGAATGCCCGTGCCGGTGTCGATCAGCGCGACGGCCGCGAATGGCTCCTGGGATCCGGCATGGCCGCGGATGGCGGGCAGCGCCGAGCCGCAGGACACCCGCAGGGTCAGCGTGCCCTCTCCGTTCATGGCATCGCGGGCGTTGACCGCCATGTTGACGAGGGCGGTCTCGAACTGGCTCAGATCCGCCCGGATGAGGCAGGGCGCGATCGGCACCTCGGTGACGACGCGCACCCGCGAGCCCGTCAGGGTGTCGAGCATGTCGGCGATCCCCCTGACCTTCTGGCCCACGTCGAAGACCTCCGGCTTGAGGGCCTGGCGCCGGGCGAAGGCCAGGAGCTGGCCGGTGAGCTTGGCGGCCCGCTCGACGGTGTCCGACACCGCATCGAGGTAGCGGCGCTTGCGCGCCTCCGGCAGATCGTGCCGGCGCAGGAAGTCGACCGAGGAGCGGATGATGGTCAGCAGGTTGTTGAAGTCGTGGGCCACCCCGCCGGTGAGCTGGCCGACCGCCTCGAGCTTCTGCGATTGCCGCAGTGCGTCCTGCGCCAGGGCAAGCTCGGTCTGGCTGCGCAGCCGCGCGGTCACGTCCATCACGAACTGGTAGCAGCCGGTGCGCTCGCCCTCAGCGTTGCGCAGCGTGCGGAAGCTGATCTCGTAGCACGGGCGGGCGCGGTCGGGGTCGCCGAACTCCTCCACGAAGGTGATCTCCTCGCCGGCGAGGCCGCGGCCCCAGCCGGCCCGCACCTCGGCCTGCTGCACCGGCTGATCGGCCAGGAGATCGAGCATGTTGTCGCCGACCGTGGGCCGCACGCCGTAGATGCGCGCGAACTCGTCGGCATTGGCCTTGTTGATGGCGAGAATATTGTAATCGAGATCGACCGCCATCACCAGGATGTCGGTTCGCTCGACGATGGTCGCGAACAGGTTGCGCTCCGCCGTGCGCTCCGAGACCTGCAGCTCCAGGGTTTCGTTCAACTCCTGCAAGCGGCGCTCGCTCTCGGCCAGACGCTGCTCGGCCTCCTTGCGCCGGCTCAGATCGGCCGTGACGACCAGCAGGTTCTTGAGGCGGCCATCGGTGTCGTCGAGGCGCTTGATGCTGCTATTGGCCCAGATCGCCGTGCCGTCCGGGCGCCGGTAGCGCTTGTCGAGGGACGTGCTGCGTCCGGTCTTGATCGCCTCGGCGATCGCCGCCTGGCTCGCCCGGCTGTCGGCAGGGTCGGTGACCTCGGCGAGGTTGCGCGTGAGGAGGTCCTCGGCCGGGCGACCGAGGATGCGGCACAATTCGGTGTTCACCCGCAGGAAGCGACCATCGGCGCTCACCTCCGACAGGCCGACCGAGGCCCCGGCGAAGATGGCTGCCAGATGCTGCTCGCTCTCGCTCAGCGCCGTCTCGGCGCGGGCCCGCTCGATCGCGGCCTTGACGCGCTCGCCGACCTCCCGGATCAGGTTCTCCTCGGCCCGGCTCCAGACGCGCGCGGTGGCGCTCTGTACGGCCAGAAGCCCGACCCATTGCTCTTCGCGAAACAGGATGACGTCGACGAAGGCGGCGACCTGCCGCGACGCCAGGCCGGTCCGGGCCTCGTCGCTGAACCGGGGATCCGCGGCCACGTCCTCGACGGCGACGACCGCGCCATCGCGATAGGCGGCCAGGAGATCCGGGCCGAACGCCGCGAGCGAGTGCTCCCCGACGATCGACTCGACGCCGCACGCATAGTCACGCTCGACCTTCATCAGGCTGCCGTCGATCTCGGCGTAGAAGACGCGGCTGGCACCGACCCGTTCGCCGAGCCGCCGGGCCGCCATCTCGGCGATATCCGTCGGCGAGGTCAGCAGCCGGAGCGTGTCGCTGAGATCCAGAAGGAAGGATTGACGCTCCTCGTTGTCGCGGAGCAGCGCCTCCGTTTCCTGCCGGCGATGCGTGCCGAGGGCCTGGCCCTGGATCGCGGTGCAGGCGCCATACAGTCCCTCGACGCCCCCGGCGGCATCGCGGATCGGCGCATAGAAGAGCGAGAACCCCGCCGCCTCACGGCCGCGCCCACGATCGAGGACGTGCACGATGTCGGAGCTGTGGACCGGCCGGCCGGCGGCGGCCTGCGCCATGAGCGGCGCGAGTGCGGTCTTGATCTCGGCCCAGACGTCGAGATAGTCGCGTCCCAGCGCCGCCGGATGCCGGTGACCGAGAAGGTCGGCATACAGGTCGTTGTAGAGGAGCGTCCGCTCACGGCCCCAAACGAGGAAGGCCGGCTGGTGCGAGGCGAGCATCGCTCCGACGAGGGTCGTCAGGGAGGGCGGCCAGGTCGAGGGATCGCCCAAAGGCGAGGCGCCCCAATCCTGCGCGCGCATGAGCGCGCCGATCGCGCTGCCGTCGACGAGGACGGCCGGGACGTAGAGAGTGGCGTCAGATCTGCCGTGCACGACGT
Organism: Methylobacterium aquaticum; assembly: GCF_001043915.1. Lineage (GTDB taxonomy): Bacteria > Pseudomonadota > Alphaproteobacteria > Rhizobiales > Beijerinckiaceae > Methylobacterium > Methylobacterium aquaticum. The sequence goes on from NZ_LABX01000107.1 coordinate 20,927, forward strand.
CCTGTCCCTGCTTCACGGGGCCTGCATGGCGCACCCGGCCGACCGGGCCCCTGGCTGAGCCCATCGCCCGGACGGCCACAGGTCCATGAACGCCACCCATGAGCGCCACCTTCATGACCTTTCGGTGATCACGCGAGGCGCCCCGGGCCAGGGTCGAGCCGCTTCGGTCCGGCCGTCGTCAGAGAGGCGGTCCGCCTCGTGCCGATTCTGCCAGCTTGAGCGGTCTCACAGCGAGGCGCGGCTGTCAAAGCGGCCGTCGTGGACACGCGCCCTCACGGTGCCGATCCTGGAGGGCGGCCCGGCCTGGGCGCGCCCGGCGCGGATCGTCACCGCTGATCGGGGGAGGGGGCGACGCGCGAGCGTGGCAACGCGCGCGTTGCCCGG
>NZ_LABX01000108.1 GCF_001043915.1 Methylobacterium aquaticum
AACGTTGCTCCACGTCTCGGCTGGTGCGATGCTTTTTGCATCAATCGGGCGGATGCTCGCATCAATCACTATGAGTTAACTCTTTCCTAACGGACTCTGACGCCAAGATGTTGACGCATCGGGCCGATGGAGCCATCTCAAATTTTCGATACTAAGCCAAAGGCTGAGCGACAATTGGAGAACGGAACCAAAGGTCGTTTTCTTTCGACCGTTGGTATCATCCCGCCCGGATCGATATACGAAGGAGCCTCGAATGGGCCCCTCTCCCCGCCCGCAGGGAGAGGGCAGCCCGCGCTTCGTCTTTGACCTGCAACCCCGGACAGCGTGGCGTCTGTCAACGGGTGCTGCGGACAGACTGACTCCGCCCGCAAACGCCCCTCACCGGAACGTCTTCCGCGGATCGAAGGCGTCCCGCACCGCTTCCCCGGCGAAGATCAGCAGGCTCAGCGTCACGGCGATCACCGCAAAGCCGGTCAGCCCGAGCCACGGCGCCTGGAGATTGGCCTTGCCCTGCGCCAGCATCTCGCCGAGCGACGGCGAGCCGGGGGGCAGGCCGAAGCCGAGGAAGTCGAGAGAGGTGAGCGTCGTGATCGAGCCGTTCAGCACGAAGGGCAGGAAGGTCAGCGTCGCCACCATGGCGTTGGGCAGGAGGTGGCGGAACATGATGCGGGCGTTGGAGAGCCCGAGCGCCCGGGCGGCCCGCACGTATTCGAAGTTGCGCGCGCGCAGAAATTCCGCCCGCACCACCCCGACCAGCGACACCCAGGAGAACAGCAGCAGGATGCCGAGCAGCACGAAGAAGCTCGGCGTGATGATCGACGAGATGATGATGAGGAGGTAGAGCGACGGGATCGCGGTCCAGATCTCGATCACCCGCTGGAACACCAGATCGACCCAGCCGCCGAAATAGCCCTGCACCGCCCCGGCCAGCACCCCGATCACCGAGGAGACCAGGGCCAGGGTGAGGCCGAACAGCACCGAGAGTCGGAAGCCGTAGAGCAGGCGGGCGACCACGTCGCGGCCCTGGTCGTCGGTGCCGAGCCAATTCCACTCGATGTCGCGGCAGGTCGTGCCGCCGGTCTTCGCCGCCACGGCCTTGCACTGGGCGTCCGTGAGGAGCCAGGTCGGTGGGGCGGGGGCCGGCACCGGCAGGTCGAGGTTGTGGGTGTCGTAGGAGAAGCGGATCGGCGGCCAGATCGCCCAGCCGTGCTCGGCGAGTTCCTTGGCGATTACCGGATCACGGTAATCGGTGCGGGCGAGGAAACCGCCGAATTTCTCCTCCGGGTAATCGACCACGATCGGGAACAGGATCTCGCCCTTGTAGGAGGCGACGATCGGCCGGTCGTTGGCGATGAACTCGGCGAAGAGGCTCGCGACGAACAGCAGGCAGAACAGCACGAACGACCCATAGCCGCGGCGATTCGCCTTGAAGTTCGCGAGCCGCCGCCGGTTGAGCGGCGACAGGCGCCCGGTGCCGATGGGCCCCGGGAGCGGCAGGCTCACCGGGCCTGCCGCCGGGGAGGTGACGGGGATCGCGTCGCGTTCGGGCGTCGGAGGGCGCTGGTTCATGCGGCGTCCCCCGGCCGGATGTCGGCGATCAGTCGAGCCGCGTGGCGGTGACGTCGATCACGCTGGGCTTCAATCCGCCGCTGCGCTCCAGGTGCCGGCGCAGCAGCTGCACGTTGCGGCGGTTGGCCTTGAAGGCGGCGTCGAACAGGTCGCCCACCAGCGGCACCGCCCCGACCACGCCGTCGATCGCCACGTTCGCCGCCATGCGGGCGATCAGCCAGCGCGGCGCGCCGAGGCGTCGCGCCTCCCAGACGATGTAGGACGAGATCGCCGTGGTGATCACGTCGCCGATCACCGGGATCAGCCCGACGATCGCGTCGAGGCCGATGCGCCGGTTGCCCGGCAGCAGGATCGCGGTGTCGAGGAGATGGGCCAGGAGTTCCAGCCGCGCCAGCACCTGCTCGGGCGTCGAGCCCGCCATGGCCTGGCCGGCCTTGGCCCGCAAGCCGAACGGGTCGTCCTGCGGCGGGCGGCCATCCTTGAAGCCGCCGCCCTGGAACTCGGCTCCGTGGCCGAAGGACCCCGCCCCGAAGGGCGGAACGCGGCCGGCCGTCTGCGAAGAGGTCATCCCGGGGCTCCCGAGCGTGTGCGTGATGCTCATGGTCCAGGATGTGGCCCCGGCGCCCCGGACCGACAAGGAGGCCCCGCATCAGGCCGCACGCCCCGGCGCGAGGCCGCGCAGGCGGTCGAGGGCGCGGTCTAGGGTTTCGTCGCGCTTGGCGAAGCAGAACCGCACGACGGTGCGAACCGGCCGGTGCGCGTAGAAGGCGCTCACGGGGATGGCCGCGACGCCGTGCCGCCGCACCAGCCGCTCGCAGAAGACGACGTCGTCGCTCTCGCCCAAGGGGGCGATGTCGAGATTGAGGAAGTAGGTCCCGGCGGAGGGCAGCACGCTGAATCCGAGATCCGTGAGGCCGCCCGCGAAGCGGTCCCGGGCCCGGGCGAAATCCGCCCGCATGCCCTCGAAATAGGCGTCGTCCTTCCCCAGCCCATAGGCCACCGCCGCCTGGAGGTTTGGCGGGGTGGTGAAGGTGAGGAACTGGTGCGCCTTGGCCAGCCCCCGCATCAGCCCGGGCGCGGCCATCACGAAGCCGACCTTCCAGCCGGTGAGAGAGAAGATCTTTCCGGCCGAGCCGACCTTCACCGTGCGCTCGCGCATGCCCGGGAGCGCCATCAGCGGCCGGTGGCGGCGCCCGTCGAACACCACATGCTCCCAGACCTCGTCGCAGAGCGCCACGGCGTCGAATCGCTGGCAGAAGCCGGCGAGCAGGTCCAGGTCCTCGTCCGGGACGATCGTGGCCGCGGGGTTGAGCGGGTTGTTGAGCAGCACGACCTTCGTGCGCGGCGAGAACGCGGCGGTGAGCGCCTCTTCGGTCAGCCGGAAATGCGGCGGCGTCAGGGTGACGAAGCGCGGCACGCCGCCGGCCCGCCGCACCAGCGGCAGGTAGGCGTCGTACATCGGCTCGAACAGAACCACCTCGTCGCCGGGCTCGATCAGCGCCATCAGGGCGCCGGCCAGGGCCTCGGTGGCGCCCGAGGTCACCATCACCTCGGTGTCGGGATCGAGGTCGAGCCCCTGCCAGCCGGCATAGTGCCGGGCCACGGCCCGGCGCAGCTCCGGCAGCCCCATCATCGGCGGGTACTGGTTCCAGCCCTCCATCACCGCCTCGGCGGCCTTGGCGCGCACATCCGCCGGGCCCGGATCGTCCGGAAAGCCCTGGCCGAGATTCACGGCGCCGGTCTCGCGGGCGAGCGCCGACATCACCTCGAACACGGTGGTCGGCAGGTCGGCGAAGATGGGGTTCATGCGGGAACGGGCGGGGTTCGAGGGCGGAAGGGGCCTCGCTACCATGCCGGCGGGGTGGACGGAACCGAGCCGTGCGGACGCATCAGGGCAATCGGGTCATGATGCGCAGCAGGCTGCGACCCTGCGCCGGCCCGGAGCCAGGATGAGCCAGGCGAAGCGGGCGGGCAGGTCCGGCATGACGGTGTCTCGTGGTCGAAGCAGCGCCAGCCTACCCGTCACGTCCGCTTCGTCACCCGCATTCCCGCCCATGCCTCCAAACCGCGAAAATTGGCCAAAGTCGAGAGCAGGTGGAGATGGCAAATTAGGCAGATATATTGACTATTTTGCAAACAATGACCGGTTCTCGTTTGTGACAGCCATGAGCGTGCGGATGCACCCCATTCTGATGCCGTTCGACACTCTAAATGTCTAACTTGATCGCGCGCCCCTCCCACTCTCGTACTTCGTAATCGGCATTGTAGTGCAATCCGTAGAAGGGCAATTTGTTTTTGAAGAAAAATAAATGAGATATTTGCTCCAATATAAGAGTAAGTGGCTTGAATTCTCTGAATGGCACATCCGAACGGACCACGCCTTGTGCAACATAATCCCATTTTATGTTGAATTTATCGTCAAATATTTTATCAAATATCGGCATATAAAAATCCATATATCTTTCAAAATGTGCACGACTCTTGAATCCTATGTAATTACACCAATAATCACTGACGTAACGATAATCAGAACGCATATCGACGCCAAAGTGCTCATTTATAAATTCAAATCCGCCGGTCGTCATGCCGAGGCGCCCCTTATTAAAATAGTCGAGTATATCAATAAAATCGAAATCTCTATCATATGAAGGTAAATAACCATACCCAAATCGATCAAGACCATTAAATATTCGATCCCAGCAGTCATCCAAAGACCCGGAAATTCTTAGATTTTTCTCATAAAACCGCGAAGATATCGTATAGAATGGATAATTAAGAATTTTGTTATGATACTCCGTCAAGAAGAATGACCATTCCGCCAAGTGACGACGGCCAGCATCGCTAATCACTGGAAAAATTTCGCTTTCCTTCAGATATCTTGCAGGAAAACTATCCAGATCTATTCCCTCGTCGAAAAAATAAAAATTGTATTGATTTGAAGATATCATCCTCGTATCAAGTCCTAAATTCCTACTACGATGGTTAAAATTCCATCCGGTCAAAACATAAATCGAATTGACACTTCTATTTTCCTTTACATATTTTGGCGGTGCAAAAAATGGAGAGCGATATTTGATTTTATTATCTAAATCGAGATTAGAATGGGATAAGTCTGCTTTAGATAAAGCAATTTCAGATTTTTTCAATTCACGCTTAATTGCATCAACATCTGACACAGCGCTTGCTAAAGCGTCTCTGAGTTGGTCGCGTTCAGTCCGCAAGCGGTCACGTTCCGTGAAAACCTGCCTCATCGAGGGGATTGACAGCGCCGCTCGTCTGGTTAGTTCCTTGATCAAAGACATTCAATTTTCCTCATTTGCGCAAGTCAGCAGTTAATAAAGTCAGAAAAGGCGTTATGTCATGGTGGCTCAGGCCCGGACGATCTCAACGCCGCCAGCCGTGCCGTAGACGTGGAGCACGGTCCATTACTCCAGCGGCGTGCTGCGCTCACGCTCGGACTGGCGCACCCAGTTCCTCAGCCTCTCGCCCGAGCAACCGAGCTTGGCGGCAATCGCGCACGAGGGAGGGCATGAAGATCATCGATGATCCGCGCCCGTTCGCCCTTGCGAACGCATCGGGCGCGCGCTGGCTGGCCTCGGTCATGGGCTCTCCGCTTCCGGGGCACCGGCCCGCTGGCGGCGCTCCTCCTCCTCGGCTTTCTGGCGCGCCACCTCCGCAGCCCGTGCCGCCTCCGCAGCCCGTGCCGCCTCGGCTTCCCGCGCCGCCCTGGCCGCCGCCTCCGCCCGCTGCTTCGCCTGCCTGGCATCCTCGACGGCCCGCGCCCGGTCCATCTCCAGGCGGCTGCGGCGGCGGGCGAGTTCGTTGCGGTCGGCCTCGACGGTCTCGATCTTGTCCAGCTCGCGCTGGAGAACCACCGCCGCCAGCACGTTGCTGAGCGGCACGACGTCGAGTTCGCGCTGCGGCCGGGCCAGGGGGCCCACCAAGGCGAGGCCCAGGGTCGGCGCCGGGGCCGTCCAGGCCCGGGGCGTCACCGTGGCGGTGAGCGTGCCGCGGGTGTCGAGGCGCATCGCCTTCGCATCCACCTGCACGAGTCCGGTCCAGGTGGCGGGGCCGAGATCGAGGGTGACGCTGCCGGTCCGCACGATGCCGCCGACCATCGAGGCCGGCACCGAGACGGGCCCGGCCAGCACAAGCGGCCCGCCGTCGAACTCCTCCGACACCACCCGCTCGACCCGGCCGGCCCTCAGCGGGTCCTCCTCGGCGAGCAGGCGGGTCAGGGCGCGCTGCACCGCCGCCGGGTCGAGGTCGCGCAGGGTCAGCCCGGCGAGTTCCAGCCCGCCGCTGCCGGCGAGGTTGCCGACCAGGGCGGCCGGGCTGTCCCCCGCCGCACCGAGGCGCAGCCGCACCGTCACCTGGCCCCGCAGGGCGTCGCCCCCGGTCAGGAGGGGAATCGACGCGGCGGTCAGGCTGCCCTCCGCGGACAAGGTCGCCTGGGCGCCCTGGCGTGCCAGGGTGGCGCTGCCGGCGAGCTGCCCGCCCGCGAGGCCGGCGGCGAAGCTGCGGACCGCGAGCCCGTCGGGCCCGAGCCCGAGATCGAACCGCGCCCAGTCCGCGGCGAGCCCGCGGCCGAGATCGAGCCGCCGCACCGTCATGGCGACCTGCCCGCTCGCCGGCAGGCCCGGGGGCGGGCCGAAGCGGGCGGTGGACCAGGATTCCGCTGCCACCGGCGATGCCCCGGGGTTCAGTACCAGCGTCCCGGCGAGCCAGGGCAGCGACAGCCGTTCGAGCGAGACGCTGCCGGCGACCTCTCCACCGGCCTGCCGGGTCAGCGTCGCGTCGATCGCCGATCCGGCGAGGGTGCCGGTCACGGTCAGGCGCGGCACGGCGCCGGCGCCGCCGAAGCCGAGGGTCAGCCGCGCCGGTACCGGGTCCGGCAGGGCGGGACCGCTGCCGAAGAGACCGGCCACCGGCCGCAGGTCGGGTGCCGCGAGGGTCAGGGCGCCGTCCTGGAGCGCGCCCGAGGCCGGCAGACGCAAAGGCCGGGCGGTGGCGATGGCGGCTCCGGCGATCTCGGCATCGAGGCTCAGGTTCAGCGGCCCCTCGGCCTCGGGCCGGCGCCCGACCAGATGCAGGTTCGCCGGCATCGCCAGGGCCGCATCGGCAGGCCGGCCGAGCCAGCGGCCGGAGGCGACCCCGTCGAGGCGGGCATCCAGGTCGTCGAGACGCCCGGCCCGGGCGGCGAGCGACAGGGCGAGGCGGCCGCCGGCGGCGGTGCCGCGGGCCTGGCCGCGCAGGCGGCCCGCCTCCGCGCCGGGATCCCGCTCCAGCGTCACGTCGAGGGCGACCGGGCCGTCGCGCAGGAAGCCCGGCAACAGCCGCGCCTCGTCCACGAAGGTCCGTGAGGTCAGGTCGATCAGCGGGGCGGCGACCGCGGCGCTCACCCGCCCGGTGATGCGCCCGGCGCCGTCGGCGCCGATCCGGCCCGAGAGGCTGGCCTTGGCCCCGGCCAGGTCGCGCACCTCCAGGCTGTCGAGGCGGAGTGCAGCCCCCTCGGATTGCAGGCTGGCGGCGATCTCGCCGGTGCGGGTCCCGGTCGGGCCGTAGCGCAGGTCGCGGGCGAGCAGGGTCAGGCCGACATCGTGGTCCTGCAACGCCGCGATGGCCCCGCGCATCGGCGGCAGTTCGGCCACGTCGAGCCCGTCGGCGACGATCTGGGCGTCGAAGCGCGGGCGGGCGAGATCGGGCCCGGCCGGGCTGTAGCGGGCGCTGCCGGTGATCCTGGCCGTCCCGAGCGCCACCCGGGCGTTGCGCAGCGACAGGACCGGGAGGGCCGCCGCCACGTCGGCCTCCGCCGAGAACGGCCGCCCGTCGAGGAGCCCGCTCAGCGGCCCGCCGAGGCCGAGCCGGTCGAGGAGGCGCCTCAGCCGGTCCGAGGCGGGGGCGTCGATCGCCGCATGGCCCGAGAAGCCGCCGCTCGGCGTCACGTCGCCGGACACGGCCAGCCTGAGGCCGCCGGCCGCCGCACCGGCGAGCCGCCGCAGGGTGACGGCGCCGGACGGGCGCAGGACGATGCCGAGGGCCGCGCCGCTCCAGTCCTCGCGGGCGAGCGTCAGGCTGTCGACCGTGACGTCCAGCGCCAGGGTGCCGGGCAGGGAGGCGGGCGACAGGCTCTGGCCGAGGAGGGCCTGGCCTGTGGCGCTCATCAGGAAGCTGTCGAGATCGAGGCGGCGGGCCTCCAGGCTCATCGTCGCCCGGGCCGTCGCGAGATCGAGGCTGCCGCGGCCGGTGAAGCGCAGGGGCGCCTCGCCCGGCACCTCGACGGCCAGGGACTCGAAGGTGGCGAGCCGGCCCTTCGCCTTGAACCCGCCCTGCACCGAGACCGGTAGGGCGCTGCCCGCGGCCTGGGCCGGCGGCCCCACGACCAGGCGGGCCGTGCCGCTCGCCTCCGGCACCCCGCCGCCCTCCGGGCTGCCCGACAGGCTCACCCGGGCGTCGAGGTCGAGCCGGGGCACCGTGTCGCCCCCGGCGCCGAGCTTCACCGGCACCGTCCCGTCGGGCCCGGGCGTCCCGGTGGTGAGGCGGAACGGCACCGCCTCGACGCTGCCTTCCACCCGCCAGGGGCCGGCGAGGCGCGGCGCCGAGAGCCGGACGTTCTCGGCATAGACCTGATCGGTGCGCCCGGTCGCGGCCACCCGGGTGGTGACGAGGAGCTGGGAGACCCGCAGGTCCTCGACCGCGAGATCCCGCCCCGGAAAGTCGAGTCCCTCGCCGAGGCCGGGCGCCGGCACGAGGCTGCCGGCCTCGGTCATCGGCAGGGTGACCTCGCCGCGGCCGATCCGGGTCTCGGTGAAGCGGATCTCGCCGGAGAGAAGCGGCGTCAGGGCGATCTCGGCCTTGACGAAGCGGGCATCGAGGGAGGGGCGGTCCCGCCCGGTCGCGAGTCGCAGATGGTCGATCCGCAGGCGCGGCGAGGGCAGCAGGCGGATCTCCAGCCGGCCGTCGGTCCGCACCTCGATCCCGAGCGAGCGGCCGAGTGCCGCATCGAAGCTCGCGCGGTACGCCTCCCACGGGATGAAGGGCGGCGCGACGAGGGCCGCGGCGAGGATCAGGATGACGAGGCCCGCCAGGGCGGTCAGGATGTCGCGCACCTTAAGCTGTCCGTGCCGCCCCGCGAGGCGAGCGCCGCCCTTGTGTTGGTCCGACGGCCCGGCGGGCCGTACCCCGATGACCCGGCTACCATATCGAGACTGGTGACGCGGGCGAAATCCGGCGGGATCACGCAGCGAGAGGCGGTCTCCGATGCACCCGCGCAACGCTCCTGCCCGGCCGGTCCGGGCGGGACCCCGGCCTGACAGGGCGGGACGACGCTGTTAGAGCGGCGGCGTGACCAGATCGACGGATCCGATGCGCTATTATCTCGGCCTCGCCACCACCTTCCACGACCCGGCCCTCGCCCTGGTCGGGCCGGACGGCACGGTGCTCTTCGCCGAGGCGACGGAGCGCTACCTGCAATACAAGCGCGCCCCGAATTGCGAACCCGACTCGGCACCCCGCATGGCGGGCCTGCTCAAGGCCCACCTGCCGCCGGGCTCCGAACTGGTGATCGCCACCACCTGGGGCCCCGACTTCAGCCGCTACCTCGCCGGCCAGGCCGGGGCCGGCGCCTTCGGGCTTGACACCTTGAGCGCGCATTCCCCGGCGCTGAACCGCTCGCTGGTGCCGGAGCGGGCCGAGCGCACCTTCATCGCCGAGCTGGCGCTCGCGCAAGGGAGGGCCGGCTACGGCACGCTGCTCGGCCTCGACCGGGCCCATGGAGACAGGGCGTCTGGCGGCCGCTCGACCATCGCGGGGTTGCGGCGCTATCCCCACCACCTGACGCATGCGGCCTACGGCCTGTGGGGCTCGCCGTTCCGGGACGCCACCTGCCTCGTCGTCGACGGCATGGGCGAGACCGGCGCCGCGGCGATCTACCGGATGGAGGCGGGGCGCCTGATCGAGGTGAAGCGCCATCGCGGCCGCGAATCGGTCGGCTTCTTCTTCGGCTTCGTCACCGACCTCGCCGGGTTCGACCAGGCCAAGGGCGAGGAATGGAAGATCATGGGGCTCGCCCCCTATGGCCGGCAGGATCCCGACCTGATGGCGCTCCTGCGTCGGCTCTACCGTATCGAGAATGGCCGCCTGCGCTTCTCGGATGCCGCCACCGTGCAGGCGGTGGCGGACGAGATCCGGGCCCGGCGCCCGGCCGACGCCCACGAGGCGGGCTGGGCCGACCTCTCGGCCTGCGGCCAGGCGATTTTTTCCGAGATGATGGACGTGCTGGTCGCCGAGGCGTGGCGGCTGGCGCCGCACGAGAACCTCGTCGTCACCGGCGGCTGCGCGCTGAACTCGTCCTATAACGGAAAGCTGCTCGGGCGCAGTGACTTCCGGCGCCTGCACGTGCCCTCCGCGCCGGCCGATGACGGCAATGCGCTCGGCGCCGCCTGGCTCGCCTTCCAGGAGGACAACCCCGATTGGACCGGACCGGGCGTGCTCGCCAGCCCCTATCTCGGCTCGCGCGTCTCGACCGAGCCGCTGGAGCGGATGGTCGATTGGGAGCCGCGCCTGCGCCGGGTCGGCCATGACGGGGTGACGCAAGCCGCGGCCGGCATCCTGGCGGCGGGCGGGCTTGTCGGCTGGGTGCAGGGGCGGGCGGAGTTCGGGCCCCGCGCGCTCGGCAACCGCTCGATCCTGGCCGATCCGCGGCCCGCCGACGCCAAGGCGATCCTGAACGCCAAGGTGAAGTACCGCGAGGCGTTCCGGCCCTTCGCGCCCTCGATCCTGGCCGAGGCCGGGCCGGACTGGTTCGAGGATTACCAGGACAGTCCCTACATGGAGCGCACCCTGGTCTGGCGGCCGGAGGTGCGGAGCCGAGTGCCGGCGGTGGTGCACGAGGACGGCACCGGCCGGCTCCAGAGCGTGACGGACGAGCGCAACCCCGCCTATGCCGCCCTGATCCGCGCCTTCGCGGCGCGGACCGGCGTGCCGATCCTGCTCAACACCAGCTTCAACGTGATGGGCAAGCCGATCCTCCACACCGCCGAGGACGCCATTCTGATGTTCTCCACCACCGGGCTCGACGCCGTGGTGATCGAGGACTGGATCCTGGTGAAGGATGGGGTGAAGACATGAGAAGGGCCGGCCCCGTCCCCGGGTGCCGGCCCCTCAACATCTGCCAAGTGTCTGCGATGAGTCTGCGATTACTCGCAGACCTCGACGCGCTTGTAGGTGAAGGATTCGTCGTCCAGCCACACCTTGCGGCGCTCGAAATGGCAGATCGGGCCGCGGCGCGGGCGCACGTACACGGGCTCGGGCTCCTCGACATAGACCCGGCGCGGCGGCGGCGCGGCGTAGACCGGCGGCGGAGGGGGCTGCATGCCGTTCATGATGGCGCCGGCCGCGACGCCGCCGAGGACGCCGGCCGCCGCGCCGCCGATGATCGCCGCGCCGACATTGTCGCGCGCCTGGGCCGGGGGCGCTGCGGTGACGAAGAGGGCGGCGACGAGCGCCGCGCCCGCGCCGAGGCGCGGAAGGCCGTAAGAGGTCGGAGCGCGCACGCTGAGGGTCTCCCGAAGGTGTTGGCGCGAGAATGCGAGGGACTGCTTAACGAAGTGCCAAGCTTGCCGACCGACCGAGATGCCGGACGACACGGCCCGGGGCCCACGAAAGCCTCGCGCCGTCGGACCCGAGAGATGGCGGCAGTTTGCGGCGATTTCCGGGTATGCTCACGGTTCGGGCGGGGGTGTGTATTTCGGGTGACGGTGGCGGGGACGAGACGGCTGCCCGACGCGGGACGGGCCGCCCTGGGGCGGCCCTTCGGTGGGTTACATCCTCATCAGGGCGTGGGCGGTGCCGACCAGCGTCATGGCGAGGCCACCGGCGAGCACACCGATCATGCCGTAGGACACGGCCCGCAGAAGCGTCGTCTGGCTCATCGTTCGTCTCCCGTCGCTGGTGTCATCGAGGCTCGGCTCAGCAGCGGTAGCCGCCGGAAGTCTGGCCGTACTGCTTGACCGGGAAGTTCTGCTGCTTGGCGTTGCCCTCGGCGGCGGAGCTCATCGGGCAGGCGCCGTAGAACGGCACACCGGTATTGGCACGGCCGCCGATCGAGCCGGTGGTCTCGACGTCGCGCGGCCAGAACGGGTTGGCGGGGGTGTTCGGGCCGAAGGCCATGGCGGAGGAGAGCGGGGCGGCGACGAGGGCGAGGGCGGTCAAGGTGGCGGCGATGCGGTTTTTCATTCGGTGTAGATCCTTGTCATTGGGGTAAGGCCGCGTCATCGGCCTCACTGATTTGCGATGATTTGAATATAGGCGTTTGCAAATCGCCGGGACGTGTTCTCGCGCACGCGCCGTGACGGAATAAAATCTGCGAAGCGAGGCCGCGCGCGCGGCAAGCCGAGCCGTTCACCGTTCGGCGAGGCCCGTTTCCTTTTCGGCATCCTGGCCCGGCCTTGGTCGAAAGGGGCTGCGTGTCGGGCTCCGCGCTGCAGTGTCCACGCCAGCACCGGTCGCGCTCCGCCACGGAGCCTGCTACCGTCCCGGCAAAAGCGATCTTCAGGGAGGGCGCGATGGCCGAGAGCGAGCAGTTCGAGAAGGGCCTGGAGGTCCGCCGGGCGGTGCTCGGGGCGGATTACGTCGATGCGAGCCTCGCCAAGGCCGACGACTTCATGATGGCGTTCCAGCGCATCACCACGGAATGGTGCTGGGGCTATGCGTGGACGCGGGACGGGCTCGACCGCAAGACCCGCTCGATGCTCAACCTCGCGATGCTGACCGCCCTGTCGAAGCCGGCGGAACTGAAGCTCCACGTCAAGGGGGCGCTGGCCAACGGCGTCACCGTCGACGAGATCAAGGAGATCCTGCTCCACGCCACCGTCTATTGCGGCATCCCGGCCGGCCTCGAAGCCTTCAAGGCCGCGCACGAGGTTCTCAAGGCCGAAGGCGCCATCCCCGACACGGCCTGATCGCCCCGTCGAGGGGCGCCGCGCGCCCTCACCCTTCCATGGCGATCAGCGCCGCATCGCCCCCCGCCGCCGCGGTGTTGATCGTCACGGTCTGCTCGGTGGCGAAGCGGGTGAGGTAGTGGGGACCGCCGGCCTTCGGGCCGGTCCCCGACAGGCCGTGGCCGCCGAAGGGCTGCACGCCCACCACCGCGCCGATCATGTTGCGGTTGACGTAGACGTTGCCGGTGGACAGCCGCGACACCACCCGCTCCACCGTCGCATCGATGCGCGAATGCACGCCGAGGGTCAGGCCGTAGCCGCTGGCCTCGATCGCATCGAGCACCCGGTCGAGATCGGCGGCGTGAAAGCGGGCGACGTGCAGGATCGGTCCGAACACTTCCTCGGTCAGCGCCTCCGGGCCGGCGATCTCGTAGATCTGCGGCGCCACGAAATGGCCCTCGCCCGGCACCTCGCCGGCGTAATGCGTCTTGGCGCTGCGGCGTAGCGCGGCGCCGTGGCGATCGAGGCGGGCGCGGGCCTCGGCATCGATCACCGGGCCGATATGGGTGGCGGGGTCGCGCGGATCGCCGAGGCGCAGTTCGCGCGCCGCGCCCGCCACCATCCGGATCACCGTGTCGGCCACATCCTCCTGGACCAGCAGCAGGCGCAGGGCCGAGCAGCGCTGGCCGGCGGAGCGGAAGGCCGAGGTCACCACGTCGTCGGCGACCTGCTCGGGCAGCGCGGTGGCGTCGACCAGCATCGCGTTGATGCCGCCGGTCTCGGCGATCAGCGGCACGATCGGGCCGTCCTTGGCGGCGAGCGCCCGGTTGATGTGGCGCGCCACCTCGGTCGAGCCGGTGAAGACCACGCCGGCCACGTCGCGATGCGCCACCAAAGCCGCCCCGACCGCGCCGTCGCCCGGCACGAGATGGAGGGCGCCGGGGGCGATGCCGGCCCGGTGCAGCAGGCGCACGGCCTCGGCCGCGATCAGCGGCGTCTGCTCGGCGGGTTTCGCCACCACGGCGTTGCCGGCCATCAGGGCCGCGGCGACCTGGCCGACGAAGATGGCGAGCGGGAAGTTCCAGGGCGAGATCGCCACGAAGACGCCGCGGCTGCGCAAGCTGAGGCGGTTGCTCTCGCCGGTCGGGCCCGGCAGGGACTGGGGCGCCCCGAACAGCCTGCGCCCTTGCGCGGCGTAGTAGCGGCAGAAATCCACCGCCTCGCGCAGCTCCGCCACGGCGTCGTCCAGGGTCTTGCCGGCCTCCGCCTGGAGCAGGTGGATCAGCCGCCCGCGCGAGGCTTCCATCGCGTCGGCGGCCCGCTCCAGGGCGGCGGCGCGCTGCTCCGCCGGGACCTTGCCCCAGGCGAGCGCGCCCTTGCGGGCGGCGAGCATCGCGGAGGCAGCGGTGTCGGGCGTCGCCTCGACGACGGTGCCGACGATCGTGCGGGCATCGCTCGGGCTTAACCCGTCGCGCGCCGTGCCGGCTTGCGCCGCGCCGTCGATCACCGGCGCCGCCTCGGCGGGCCCGCGCGCGGCGGCGACCGCGTCCGTCAGGCGCTCCAGGCTCGCCCGGTCGCCGAACTCGACCCCGGCGGAGTTGATCCGCTCCGGCGCGAACAGGTCGGCGGGACGGCGCAACTTGGCGTGCCGGGCGCGGTCGGGGTTGCCGACGCTCTCGGCCGGGCGGCGCAGCAGGCTCTGCACCGGCACCGCCGGATCGGCGGCCTGCGAGACGAAGGAGGAATTGGCGCCGTTCTCGAGCAACCGTCGCACCAGATAGGCGAGAAGCTCGCGGTGGCTGCCGACCGGCGCGTAGGTGCGGCAGGCCGCCCCCGGCACGCTCGCCAGCAGCCGGGCATAGAGCGCCTCGCCCATGCCGTGCAGGCGCTGGAACTCATAGGTGCCGGCTTGCGGTCCCGCCCGCTCGACGATCGCCGCGACGGTGAGCGCGTTGTGGGTGGCAAATTGCGGGAAGAGCCGCGGCCGGTGGGCCAGCATCCGCTCGGCCGCCGCCAGATAGCTCAGATCCGTCATGCTCTTGCGGGTGAAGACCGGGTAATCGGGAAGGCCGCGCTCCTGGGCCCGCTTCACCTCGGTGTCCCAATAGGCGCCCTTGACGAGGCGCACCATCAGCCGCCGGTCGAGGCGGGCGGCGAGATCGGCGACGTGGTCGATCACTGCGAGACAGCGCTTCTGATACGCTTGGACCGCGAGGCCGAAACCGTCCCACCCGGCGAGCGACGGATCGCCGAGCACCGCCGCGATCACGTCGAGGGAGAGTTCGAGCCGGTCCGCCTCCTCGGCATCGACCGTGACGTTGAGATCGTAGCTCCTGGCGGCCTGGGCGAGCGTCAGGAGCACCGGCACCAGCTCGGCCATCACCCGATCACGGCCGACCGCCTCGTAGCGCGGATGGAGCGCCGAGAGCTTGACCGAGATGCCCGGCCGGTCGGGCAGCGGCTTGTTGCCGGCGGCCCGGCCGATCGCCTCGATGGCGGCCGAGTAGGAGGCCGCATAGGCCCGCGCATCCTCGGCCGTGCGGGCGCCCTCGCCGAGCATGTCGAAGGAGTAGCGGTAGAGCCGGCCCTGTCCGCTCGCCGAGCGCTTCAGGGCCGCCTCGATCGTCTCGCCGAGGACGAAATGCCCGCCCATCACCCGCATCGCCTGCCGGGCGGCCTGGCGCACGGCGGGCAGGCCCAAGCGCTTGGCGAGCCCGGCCAGGATCCCCTCCGGCGTGTCGCCCGGCTGGATGATCCGGGCCGAGAGGCCGAGGGCCCAGGCCGAGGAGCGCACCAGCAGGGCATCGGAGCGGGTCGCGTGCTGCTCGAACCCGCCGAAGCGCAGCTTGTCCTCGATCAGCCGGTCGGCGGTGGCGGCATCCGGCACCCGCAGCAGGGCTTCGGCCAGCACCATCAGGGCGAGGCCCTCCCTGGTGGAGAGCGAATATTCGCGCAGCATCGCCTCGACGCCGCCCAGGCCCCCGGTCTCCTGCCGGATGGCGCCGACGAGGTCGCGGGCCAGCGCGTCGACCTTGGCCTCGCGCTCCGCAGGCAGGGCGCCCCGCTCCAGGACTTCCACGCGCCCTACGCCGCCGACGATCCCGGCCTCGCCCGCCTCTTCCTGGAGCGGGGCGCCCTGCCTGCGGAGCGCGAGGCCAAGGTCGACGCGCTGGCCCGCGACCTCGTCGGCGCCATCCGGCAGGAGACCGGGGGCCTGGGCGGCGTCGAGGCGATGCTGCGCGAATATTCGCTCTCCACCAGGGAGGGCCTCGCCCTGATG
>NZ_LABX01000109.1 GCF_001043915.1 Methylobacterium aquaticum
GGCTGAAGCGATTGCCCTGGGCCGTCGGTCGCCCGGGCTTGACGCCCGAAAGGCGATGGGGCAGGAAAGCGCCGCGTTCTGGCCGGGCCTGCCCGGCCGTTTTGCGTTTCGGTCCTCCGGGCGCAACACCCATCATCCACAAGAGGTCGCGCCATGGCCAAGGCCGTCACTGTCAAGATCAAGCTGCTCTCGACCGCCGATACCGGCTATTTCTACGTCACCAAGAAGAACTCCCGCACCAAGACCGACAAGCTGTCGTTCAAGAAGTACGACCCGGTCGCGCGCAAGCACGTCGAGTTCAAGGAAACCAAGATCAAGTGAGCTGGGGCGAGATCTGACGATCTTGCGGCGGCATCGTTCAGCGTGAGAAAGGCCGCCCGTCGTCGGGACGGCCTTTTTGCGTTGGCGCGGCTCCGTCAGCCGAACAGGTACAGCGCGCCCGGCAGGGCGACGAAGCCGGCGGCGCAGCCATAGGCGAGCCACAGGCCGGGCCGGCGGGCGGCGAGGCGGCGCAGGCGCTTGGCGGTCGGCCCGGCCTTGACGGTGCGCCCGTTCACGCACGAGCAGAGCAGGCGATGAGCCTCGCCGGTGCTCAGCGCGAAGAAGCGGCGGGCTTCCCCGAAGGTATCGTCGGCCAGTCCGTTCGCCCGCAGCACCGGATCGGCATAGGCGAAGGCGAGCGGCGAATTGTCGGCCCGGATCGCCGCCCGCTCCGTCCGGGGCACGAACTCGATCTCCTCCAGCGTGATGAAGCTGCGATCGGGATCGCGTTCGAGGATCTCGGCGAAGCGTTCGAGACGGGCGCGGCGGCCCTCGAGAGGCGTCCTGCCTTCAAGGGGCGGGACCGTCCCGACATCGGCGATGTCACGGATGTGGCGAAGCGGCTGATGTTCCATGCTGGGCACCTCGTCGATGCGCGGCAGCTCCTTGCGCGCTGCTGGTGCGCCAGCATGCTCCAAGCATCCGCCCGATGCATGGGCCTGCGTTAACACATTCTCTCGATCGACATACTGCCACGCTTGAAGCAAATCCCGGTGAATCCGGCGGTGGCAAGGACGTGAAGACATCGCGTTCAGCGCGGCCGTCGGCCATCCAGCGGGCGCTCCGCGACCGCTGGACGCATGAATCGAGGCGACAGGCCCCGAGGGGGCCCCGAGAGAGCCTAAGTCACGTCGAACCAGCCCCACAGGCCGGTATCGAACCGCTCCAGGGCGGTGGCGCTCAACAACCACCGGCCGGGATTGTCGGCCAGGAAGGCGATCCGGGCGGTGCGGCCCTCCAGCAGCTGGAACGTGTCGAGCCAGTACGGCTCCCAGCCGTCGTCGAGGGGGTGGAGCAGCCGGAAGACGTGTCCGTGCAGGTGGAGCGATTGCGGGAAGGCCGTGGTGTTGGTGAGCGCCAGCACCACGGCGGTGTTGCGCTTGACCGAGAACAGGGGCGGGTTCTCCGCCCGGCCGGCGGCGCCGTTCAGCGTCCAGATCCGGGTCGGGTCGCCGGTGAAGACCGGGGCGGCCTCGGGCTTGGCCTTGTCGAACACCGCGCCACCCGCGATGGCGATGTCGCGCCGGAAGGCGTTCTGAAGCTTGATCTCCGGCGGCAGCAGGGTGTTCTCGCCGATCGGCGCCACCGGCGGCCGGGCCGCGACCGGCTCGCCCTTCGGCACGATGCGGGCGAGCGGCATCCCCTGCCCGATCAGCGCCACGACGCTTCCGGCCGGGTCGGAGGCCGCCGGCACGTCGAGGAGGATGTCGTAGCGGGTGCCGGGCTGGAACGGGAGCGTGGCGCGCAGGGGCTCGAAGGTGTCGGTCGGCTGCCCGTCCACCGCCGCCACCCAGGCTTTGAGGCCGTCGAAGCGGATCCGCGTCGCCCGGGCGTTGCAGGCATTGGCGAGCCGCAGACGCAGGCGGGTGCCCGGCGCCGCCTCGATCGTCTCGGGGGTGGGCCGTCCATTGACGGTGAGCGCGTTGCCGAGCCGGCCCGCACTCGCCGCGAAGGCGACCTGCCCGAAACCCGCGAGCGTCCCGTCGGCCTCGAGGCGCCAATCCTGGAGCAGCAGCGGCACGTCGCGGTCGACCACCGGAGGCTTCGTCTCCTCGACCACCAGCATCCCGGACAGCCCGCGCCCGGCCGGCTCGCTCGACCCGCCGACCACGAGCGGGCGAATCAGGAAGGTGCCGGCATCCGGCGGGGTGAACTCGTAGAGAAAGCTCGCGCCGGGGGCGACCGGGCTCTGGGTGACTCCGCCGACGCCGTCCATGGCGTTGCGGTTGCGCACGCCGTGCCAGTGCAGCGACAGGGGCCGCTCGGTCTTGTTCTCCAGGCGCAGCCGGACCGCCTCGCCGCGCTTGATCCGCAGGACCGGCGGTGCCGCCGGTCCGCCGGCCTTGCCGTCGAAGGTCCAGACCGGGGTCTCGGGCGCCGGCTCCGGCTTGATCCGCGTCGTCGCGGGCGCCGCAATCAGCGGCCGCGCCTCCGCCGCGCCGGGCGCTCCCTGCGCGGGCGCTCGCTGCGCAGGCGTCCCGGACGGAGCGCCTTGCGCCCGGGCAAGGGCGGGCGCCAGGGAGAGCGCGGCGCCGGCGAGCAGCGCGCGGCGCGAGGGCGGCAGGGACGACGGCATGGCACCTCGCTGAACGGAGCGGACGATCGCGCGCGGGGCAGGCGGCCTGACGCGGCGACCCGCCTTGTAGCCGGGGCGCGGGCGCGCGGCGAGGCGCCGGTTAAAATTCTTGCTGCGTGACCGATCCACCATGCTATAGAGCCGCGCCCGGGCGCGTAAGGCCCCGGGCGCGAGCGTCGCGGGCGTGGCGGAATTGGTAGACGCGCTGGATTTAGGTTCCAGTGACGAGAGTCGTGGGGGTTCGAGCCCCTCCGCCCGCACCACATCCGCCAGGCGACACGACGGATTGGGTTCAAGCAGCAAGCCCGGCTCCTTGTCCTGACGGTCCCGTCGCACGGTGCAAGCCCGCGCCGTCCGGGCCGCAGCCAGGCCGGATTCGAAGGTGCAAGGCGGAATGACGACGATGCAGGTGACCGAGACCAAGTCCGACGGGCTCAAGCGCGAATTCCAGGTGGTTCTGCCCGCGGCCGAGCTGGAGAGCCGGCTCGCGACCGAACTCGACGGGATCAAGGGCAAGGTGCAGCTCAAGGGCTTCCGCCCGGGCAAGGTGCCGGTCGCCCACCTGCGCAAGGTCTATGGCCGTTCCGTGATGGCCGACGTCGTCCAGAACGCCATCAACGAGGCCAACCAGAAGATCGTCGAGGACAACAAGCTCAAGCTCGCCCTCGAGCCTCAGGTGCAGATGCCCGAGGACAAGGACGCGATCGAGAAGGCGCTCGACGCCAAGGCCGATCTCGCCTTCAAGATCGCACTCGAGGTGATGCCGAGCTTCGACCTGGTCGATCTGTCCGACGTGAGCCTGACCAAGCTCGTCGTCACCCCCTCCGACGAGGAGATCAACGCCACGATCGAGCGGATGGCGGCCGCCAACCGTCCGTTCACTGACCGTCCCGAGGGCCAGTACGCCGAGACCGGCGACCGGGTCATCATCGACTTCACCGGCCGGATCGACGGCACCCCGTTCGAGGGCGGCAGCGGCGAGGACGTCAGCCTCGAACTCGGCTCGAACACCTTCATCCCCGGCTTCGAGGACCAGCTGCTCGGCGCCCGGGTCGGTGACGTGCGCCTGGTCCAGGTCACCTTCCCGGAAGCCTATGGGGCCGAGCACCTCGCCGGCAAGGCCGCCGAGTTCGACGTCACCATGAAGGGCATCCAGTATCCGGGTCAGCTGACGATCGACGACGAGCTGGCCAAGACCTTCGGCATGGACTCGCTCGACGCCCTCAAGGACGCCGTGCGCAGCACCATGGGCCGCGAATACGAGGCGGCCTCGCGCCAGAAGCTCAAGAAGGGCCTCCTTGATGCCCTCGACAGCCGCTACTCCTTCGAGTTGCCCCCGAGCCTCGTCCATCAGGAATTCGCGGCCGTGTGGGCCCAGGTCGAGCAGGACCTGAAGAACCGCGGCAAGACCTTCGAGGACGAGGACACCACCGAGGAGAAGGCGCGGGCCGAGTACCGCCGGATCGCCGAGCGCCGCGTGCGCCTTGGGCTGGTGCTTGCGCAGGCCGGCGAGAGCGCCGATATCAAGGTCTCGGACGACGAGGTGAATCAGGCCCTGATCGCCCGTATCCGTCAGTTCCCGGGCCAGGAGCAGCAGGTCTGGGATTTCTACCGCAAGACCCCGCAGGCGCTGGCCGAGCTGCGCGCCCCGCTGTTCGAGGAGAAGGTGGTTGACCACGTTCTCGGGCAGGTCAAACTGGTCGAGGAGCCCGTCTCCAAGGAGACGCTGTTCGCCGACGAGGATGAGGCCGAGGCGGGCACCAAGGGCGGCACGGCGCAGGCCGAGCCGGCCGAGGCCGCTCCCGCGGGTGAGTCCTACCCGGCCTGATCCCCGGCCGACCCCTTCGAACGGGCGGCGGACGGGGCCTGCGAGGTCGTTCGTTCCGCCGTCATCCCGGCCGCCGCAGGCGGCCGGGTTCCGTTCAGAGGGCCAGTGAGATGAGAGATCCGGTCGAGTATTACAACAGCGCGCTCGTTCCCATGGTGGTCGAGCAGTCGAGCCGCGGCGAGCGTGCCTTCGACATCTATTCGCGCCTGCTGCGCGAGCGCATCATCTTCCTGACCGGCCCGGTCGAGGATTATTCCGCGTCGCTGATCGTGGCGCAGCTGCTGTTCCTCGAAGCGGAGAACCCGAAGAAGGAAATCTCCTTCTACATCAACTCGCCGGGTGGTGTGGTCACCTCCGGCCTGTCGATCTACGACACGATGCAGTTCATCCGTTGCCCGGTGGCCACGCTCTGCGTCGGCCAGGCGGCCTCGATGGGCTCGCTGCTCCTGGCTGCCGGTGAGGCCGGCCACCGCTTCGCCCTGCCGAACGCCCGGATCATGGTGCACCAGCCCTCCGGCGGCTTCCAGGGCCAGGCCACCGACATCCTGATCCATGCCCGCGAGATCGAGGCGCTGAAGCGGCGCCTCAACGAGATCTACGTGAAGCACACCGGCCGCGACTACGACGCCATCGAGCAGGGACTGGAGCGCGACAACTTCATGACCGCCGACGCGGCCAAGGAGTGGGGCCTGATCGACGAGGTGCTCCAGAAGCGGGCCGAGGCGCAGGCGTAACCGCCTGCGGCCACGCACCCCGCCGGGGGAAACCCCTCCGG
This sequence comes from Methylobacterium aquaticum, assembly GCF_001043915.1. GTDB lineage: Bacteria > Pseudomonadota > Alphaproteobacteria > Rhizobiales > Beijerinckiaceae > Methylobacterium > Methylobacterium aquaticum. The sequence continues at coordinate 5,221 of NZ_LABX01000109.1, forward strand.
CGGGAGCCGCCGTCCCGGTTGGCGGATGCCCGATGCGGCTATTTGGCGAGTGCCTGTCGCATCCATGGGATTGATCCGGCGGTGGCTGCGTGTTTGCATCGCGATTCTGCGTCGGGCGCTCGGCGCGCGGGAGGCGGTGACTGTTTCTTTAGCCGGGCGCCACTATCTAAAAGCGATGCGGTCGCGTCCCCGGGGCGGGGCCGGTCGGGGACTTGGAGACCCATATGAGCAAGGCTGGCGGCAACGACTCGAAGAGCACGCTGTACTGCTCGTTCTGCGGCAAGAGCCAGCACGAGGTTCGAAAGCTGATCGCGGGCCCGACCGTCTTCATCTGCGATGAGTGCGTCGAGCTGTGCATGGACATCATTCGCGAGGAATCGAAGTCCTCGCTGGTGAAGTCGCGGGACGGCGTACCCACCCCGAAGGAGATTCGGCGGGTTCTGGATGACTACGTCATCGGGCAGGACTTTGCCAAGAAGGTCCTGTCGGTGGCTGTGCACAACCACTACAAGCGCCTGGCGCACGCGACCAAGCACAACGACGTCGAGCTGGCGAAGTCCAACATCCTGCTGATCGGTCCGACCGGCTCGGGCAAGACGCTTCTGGCTCAGACGCTGGCGCGCATCCTCGATGTGCCATTCACGATGGCCGACGCGACGACGCTGACCGAAGCCGGTTACGTCGGTGAGGATGTCGAGAACATCATCCTCAAGCTGCTCCAGGCGTCGGACTACAACGTCGAGCGGGCGCAGCGCGGCATCGTCTACATCGACGAAATCGACAAGATTTCCCGCAAGTCGGATAACCCCTCCATCACCCGCGACGTGTCGGGCGAGGGCGTGCAGCAAGCCCTCCTGAAGATCATGGAGGGCACGGTCGCCAGCGTACCGCCGCAGGGCGGGCGCAAGCATCCGCAGCAGGAATTCCTCCAGGTCGACACGACCAACATCCTGTTCATCTGCGGCGGCGCCTTCGCGGGGCTGGAGCGGATCATCTCGGCCCGCGGCAAGGGCACCTCGATCGGCTTCGGCGCCACCGTCCAGGCCCCGGACGATCGTCGCACCGGCGAGATTTTTCGCAATGTCGAGCCCGAGGACCTGCTGAAGTTCGGCCTGATCCCCGAATTCGTCGGCCGTCTCCCGGTCCTGGCGACCCTGGAGGATCTCGACGAGACCGCGCTGAAGCGCATCCTCCAGGAGCCGAAGAACGCCCTGGTCAAGCAGTACCAGCGCCTGTTCGAGATGGAGAACGTCGATCTGACGTTCCAGGAGGAGGCGCTGAGCCTCGTCGCCCGCAAGGCCATCGAGCGCAAGACCGGTGCCCGCGGCCTGCGCTCGATCCTGGAGAGCATCCTGCTCGAGACGATGTACGATCTGCCGGGCCTCGATTCGGTCGAGCAGGTGGTGATCGGACCGGAGGTCGTCGACGGCAAGTCGCGGCCGCTCTACATCCACGGCGACCGTGGCAAGGATGCACCGGCGAGCGCCAGCGCCTGATCGTCACCCGGAGGCCGCCGCAACAACGGCGGCCTCTTGCTTTGAGACGCGGCCGAATGCGGCCGGGTGGCACGGTGCTTGAAAGCGGCATCCGGAGCAGCCACCTGAGAGTCAACGCGGCGGCCGCATGCTCACGAGAAACGAGGTGCGGTGCCGCGACCCGGCCGCTCTCCTCGTTCCGACCCCCGCGGCCCGGTCGGCCCCCCGTTCCTCCTGCTTTTCCCCTGCGAGGGGAGGGACCTGGGCGTCACCACACAAGGAAGTCAGTCAATGACCCAGCCGAAATCGCGCCAGCCCGTCGTCCCCGGATCGACCGGGACCTATGCGGTCCTGCCGCTGCGCGACATCGTGGTCTTCCCGCACATGATCGTGCCGCTCTTCGTCGGCCGCGAGAAATCGATCCGGGCCCTCGAGGAGGCGGTGCGGACCGACCGTCACATCCTGCTCGCCACTCAGGTCAACGCCACCGACGACGATCCGGCCACCGACGCGATCTACACCATCGGCACGCTCGCCAGCGTGCTCCAGCTGCTCAAGCTCCCCGACGGCACCGTGAAGGTGCTGGTTGAGGGCGGCGGCCGGGCCAAGATCCAGGATTTCGTCCGCTCGGACGAGTATTACGCCGCCGAGGCCGAAGTCCTGCCGAACGACCTCGGCGACAAGATCGAGGCCGAGGCGCTCGCGCGCTCGGTGATCTCGGAGTTCGAGAACTACGTCAAGCTTAACAAGAAGATCTCGCCCGAGGTGGTCTCGGCGGTGATCCAGATCGACGAGCCCTCGAAGCTCGCCGATACGGTCGCGTCGCACCTCGCGGTCAAGATCTCCGACAAGCAGGCGATCCTCGAGATCCCGACCGTCGCCCAGAGGCTGGAGCGCGTGCTCTCGCTGATGGAGAGCGAGATCTCGGTGTTGCAGGTCGAGAAGCGCATCCGCACCCGCGTCAAGCGGCAGATGGAGAAGACCCAGCGCGAGTACTACCTGAATGAGCAGATGAAGGCCATTCAGAAGGAACTCGGCGACGAGGATGGCCGCGACGAGCTGGCCGAGCTCGAGGACAAGATCGAGAAGACCAAGCTGTCGAAGGAGGCGCGGGACAAGGCGCTGGCCGAGCTGAAGAAGCTGCGCCAGATGTCGCCGATGTCGGCCGAGGCGACGGTCGTGCGCAACTATCTCGACTGGATGCTCGGCATCCCGTGGGGGAAGCGCTCGAAGATCAAGAAGGATCTGCCCGGCGCGCAGGCCATGCTCGATGCCGATCATTTCGGTCTCGACAAGGTCAAGGAGCGGATTGTCGAGTACCTGGCGGTACAGCAGCGCGCCAACAAGCTCACCGGCCCGATCCTCTGCCTCGTCGGACCGCCCGGCGTCGGCAAGACCTCGCTCGGCAAGTCGATCGCCAAGGCGACGGGCCGGGAGTTCGTTCGCATGTCGCTCGGCGGCGTCCGTGACGAGGCCGAGATCCGCGGTCACCGGCGGACCTATATCGGCTCGATGCCCGGCAAGATCGTGCAGTCGATGCGCAAGGCCAAGACCTCGAACCCGCTCATCCTGCTCGACGAGATCGACAAGATGGGCATGGATTTCCGCGGCGACCCGTCTGCGGCGCTCCTTGAGGTGCTGGATCCGGAGCAGAACGCGACCTTCAACGACCATTACCTCGAGGTCGATTACGACCTGTCGAACGTGATGTTCGTGACCACGGCCAACACCCTCAACATCCCGCCGGCCCTTCTGGACCGGATGGAGGTGATCCGCATCGCCGGCTACACCGAGGAGGAGAAGGTCGAGATTGCGCGCAAGCACCTGATGCCCGGTGCCCTGAAGAAGCACGGCCTTGAGCCCAAGGAATGGTCGATCACCGATGACGGCCTGATGCTCCTGATCCGCCGTTACACCCGTGAGGCGGGCGTGCGGAACCTGGAGCGCGAGATCTCGAACCTGATCCGCAAGGCGGTGAAGGAGATCCTGATGTCGGGGGTGAAGAGCGTGACGGTCTCGGCCGACAACCTCGATACCTTCCTCGGCCCGGCGAAGTTCCGCTACGGCGAGGTCGAGACCGACGATCAGGTCGGCGCTGTCACCGGCTTGGCCTGGACCGAGGTCGGCGGCGAGCTGCTCACGATCGAAGGCATCATGATGCCCGGCAAGGGCAAGATGACGGTGACCGGCAACTTGCGCGACGTGATGAAGGAATCGATCTCGGCGGCGGCGTCCTACGTCCGCTCGCGGGCCGTCGATTTCGGCGTCGAGCCGCCTATGTTCGAGCGCCGGGACATCCACGTCCACGTGCCGGAGGGCGCGACCCCGAAGGACGGGCCCTCGGCCGGCATCGCCATGGCGACGGCGATCGTCTCGGTCATCACCGGCATCCCGGTGCGCCGCGACATCGCCATGACCGGCGAGGTCACCTTGCGCGGTCGGGTGCTGCCGATCGGCGGTCTCAAGGAGAAGCTGCTGGCGGCTCTGCGGGGCGGCATCAAGATCGTGCTGATCCCGGAGGAGAACGCCAAGGATCTGGTGGAACTTCCGGACAGCGTGAAGAACGGGCTTGAGATCGTCCCCGTCTCGCGCATGGACCAGGTTCTCGAGCGGGCGCTGATCCGCAAGCCAGAGGCGATCGACTGGGACGAGCCGCTCCCGAAGGCGTCGCCCACCCGGTCGGAGGACGACGCGTCGGGGCTGGTGGCGCACTAACGCCCTGACCGATTGCGGCTCACGGAAAGGCCCCCGGATCCGACGATCCGGGGGCCTTTTTTTGCTCGGGCCGGAGCCCCCTCGCCTGAGGCGAAAACCCGGGCGATCAGGCGCTCCGACGACGGCCCAACCCGCTGTTCTTCGCGAGTTCGGAGCGCTGGGCGGCATAGTTGGCGGCGACCATCGGGTAGTCGTGCGGCAGCCCCCACTTGCGGCGGTACTCCTCGGGAGTGAGGCCGCGGGTCGAGAGGTGGCGCTTGAGCGACTTGTACTGACGGCCGTCCTCAAGGCTGATCAGGTAGTCCGGG
>NZ_LABX01000011.1 GCF_001043915.1 Methylobacterium aquaticum
TGCTCCATCTCGAATTTTCGAAGCCAAGCCGGAGGCTTGGCGAAAATTCGAGAACGGCACCAAAGGTCGTTTCCAACGACCGTTGGTATGATATCCCGACGCCTGTGAGGGTCTTGCCATGATGGCGAATGCTTGCGGAAGACGATGTCGGCAACCGGCCGATCGTCCATTGGCCAGCGTCGAACATGACCGCCTGCCCTTGCTCAAATCAGTCTTGTCGCCTAGGATAAAGCCTGCTAATCTAAATTTCGTTGCATCATTGAAATACTGAGGCGCGACGTTTGCAAATGCACCCTATCCCTTATGAGAGACTGGAGGGTCGCTACGAAGTTGATATTTCCATAGATAGTAATCAGCCCGTCGTTTTTGTGCATGTGACGAGAGGGAATATTTCTGAGGATTGCAGTGTGGCGATGTCTCTCGCAATCGAGGACGAGTTCAAGTCCTCGTTCGACTTGTTTTTTGCAAATACTGGCAGGCGGAACCACCTTCTGGTTGCGGGTGGCGTAGCACAGATCGGCATTGCGGCAAGCTCCCCCTCGGCGAGGCCGGCCGCCGGCGTGACCAGCCTACGCTGCACGCTGCTGGCCAAGCCGATGAACAGCGTGCAAATCTCACTCCCCTTCACGGTGGAGGTGAGATTCGTCACGTCTCGGCTTCTCGAGCCTGACTTTGCGCTGAGCGCGCGATCCGAAGTCACGTTCGGGGCGGTCGACGGCAGCACGGAAGCCTCAGGGCATGTCATCCTCGGCACGATCACGCCGAGCATGCCGCCGGAGCCCGCCTCCTATATTGGTCCGCCCGCCGATCTCGTCCTGGAGGCCGCCGCCTTCATCGTCCTGCCCAGGGACGAGCCGAGGCCGCTGCCGTTGCGGGCCGGCCAGTGCCTGTCGGGCCGCAGCGCCGGCGAGGGCGTGCTCTGGAGCGGGAGCGAGATCGAGGCGGAGGATCGGCTGGGCTGGATTCCGCCCGCCCGCCTGACCCTGCCCTACCCTCTCCGGCGCGATCTCCATGAATTCGTCGTCGGCGTGCCGACGCGCGAGGCCATCTCGATCGCTCGCCAGCTCGGCGAGGGCCCGGACTTGCGGGCCGAGATCGAACTCGACGTCGCCTTGCGCTTGGCCGGTCGCGAGCTGTGCCGGGACAGGCGCCGGATTCACGCGACGTTCGAGCTGAACGCCGCGCTCATCGTTTCGTCGCGCGACATCAGCCCCGTCACCATGGCGCTGGTCCCGAACCCATCGGCCCCGGGGGCGAAAGCATCCGGCTCGATCCGCCGACGGCTCAACTTGCGCGGCGCACAGCGCGTCTCGAGTATCGAGACGGCCTATCCGCTGAGGGTCTTGGTCATCACCGATTCGCCCGAGGCACTCCTGGAGGTCGACTTCGCCTTCACCTTCGAAGGCATCCCGCATGCCTTCCCGGACCTCAAGACCCGGTGCGACGCGCCGCTGTCGGGACAGTCGGTCATGGTGCCGCTGCGCGACATCGTGGAACGGGTCATCCTCGATGAGACGCAGACCTTCTCGCATGTGCCCCGCCACGGTGATCTGATCGTCTCGTTCGCGTTTCGCGACTCCGTCAGGGCCAGCCCGCGCAGTTTCGCGGCGCTGACGATTCCCGTCGAGATCGAGATGATCCCGCCCGATCTCATCTGCTGCATCGATCTCGGCACGTCGGCGACGTCGGTCTGGTTCGGTGCGCCGGAGAAGTCGGGACTCGACGAGGTTCTCCCGCTCGGCGAACTGGTCCATGCGCTCACGGGCGACGCGCACGAAGAGTTCGTCGCCGGTCAGGGCCTCCGCAACGTCCTGCTGCCGAGCCTGATCGGCCTGAACTCCGACAGCAACCTGCGGGCGCGCTACGATCCGCTCTCGCTCGGCAGCATCGAGCTGGCGGAAGGCGGCCGCGCCGGCGCCGAACGGCGGCTGATGGCGCTCGGCCGCAGCTACGATATCTCCGTCCCGTTCGTGGCCCGCCAAGACATCCCGCACAACCACGACTCGATCGTCTTCGATCCGAAGCGGAGCCTGATGGCGACCGAGGCGCGTGCGCCGGCCATCCGCGCCTTCGAGATGGAGAACGGCCGGCTCACCTCGGTCCATCGCGTCAACATCCCCAAGCTCGTGACCGACGTGTTCGACGAGCTGGGCGCCTACCTGGTGCCCCGGGCCCTGGAGCTTCTCGAGGACCGGAGGCCGCGCTGGGCGAATGGCAAGGGGCGGTCCCTCGTCGACGATTGGCTCCAGGCCAAGGATCCCATCGGGGTCATCGTCACGCATCCGAGCGGCATCGGCGCACAGAGTCGGCAGACCTATGTCGAGGCCGGGCGGCGGTTCCTCAGCCGCTTCGCCGGCGTGACGCCGGGCGCGAGCGCGGCGAATCTCTGGGTCAAGCTCGTGCCCGAGGCCATCGCGGCGATGAACTACGGCATCGGCTTCCTGCGCGATCACGGACGCCTGCCCGGCGAGAGGGACAGGCACGTCCTGGTCGCCGTCGATATCGGCGCCGGAACCTGCGACGTCACGCTGGCGCAAGCCGAGATCGGTCCCAACGGCCTTCGGGACTGGACGATCCTGAGCCATTTCGGGGTCACGGTCGGGGGCATCGACCTCGACCGGGCGATCACCGCGAAGGTCGTGAGCCTCCTGCGCGACGCCTTTGCGGACAATCGGGTCGCCGCCGCCTTCTCCCTCGACTGGACGAAGGCCGGCGCCGCCGACTCGGCGACCCAGACGCAGCGCTTCGCCCGCGACCTCGCCTTCCGGGACGAAGTCCAGCGCGCCAAGAAGGCGCTCACGACCCGGCTGCTGCTCGAGCGGCCGGACGGCGCCGATTACACCTGGTCCGCGGAGTCCGGGATCGCCCTTGAAGTCGTTGTCGGGCGCGAGCCCGACCGGGAGACGCTGCCCGTCCGGCGCAATCAGACGGCGCGCGTCGTCGCCGAGCAGCGTGTCGTGATCGATGCGGACAGCGCGCTCGTCGTGCGGCCCGGCCCCGAGGGAGTCGGCGGCGTCGAGATCGTCTTCGAGATCGGGATGCGGCATTTCACCCCTCGCCGGGGCGATCCCGTCGATGCCGCGAGCCCGGCCACCGTCGCGCGCTTCCTCGGCACCGTGCTGCCGCAGATGATGATGCGCGAGGTCGCTCGTCTCAACTGCACGGCGCCCATCTGGATCGTGACCGGGCGGACCGCGCTCTGGCCTCCCCTCTACGCGGCGATCATGGCGGTCGCCGATCAGGTGCCCGGCAGCAGGATGGCGTCCCGGCGCCCGTTCAAACCGGCGGAGATGAAGGAGGCTGTCCTGCGCGGCGCGCTCGCCCTCGCGGCCAGCCCGCACCTCCCGCTCGGCAACGACGTCCTGAACCCGCTCGCCGTGGTCTCCATCGCCGCCGAGCCGCAGGCGATCGAGCCGCAGGACGCGCCCTCGGCCCGCGGCCGACGCATCACCCGCATCGGAGCGATCCATTACCTGAACGGCTCCGACAAGGAGGCGGGCAGCGACAGCGTCGTCTGCTCGGGGCGGTGCGAACTGGTGCGGGCGATGCCCGGCCTCTCCGATCCGCAGGCCGACAACCGGCCGGACCAGGAGGCGTTGCAGATGTTCGACGCCTTCGGGATCCCGCCCTACGAGATCCTGTTCCGCGACATCGCCTCGAGCGCGCTGTCGGGGCCGCAGCGGGCCCTCCAGATCAGTTGGAGCGCCAGCGACCGGATGACCACGATGACGCTCGATGCCGGCGATGGGGCCGGGTCCCAGCGCTTCGAGTTCAGCAATCGCGAGAGCCGCGTGTATCATGATTGACCTCGCCTCGCCCATCACGGTGGTCGCGCTGGCGGCCGGGCTCGCACTGGCGGTGATCGGCGTCGCTCTCGTCCTGGTCAGACGCGCGCGCGCGCAGGCGCGGAAGGCCGAGCGGCGCCTCGGGGCCCTGTTCGCCGAGATCGACGCCGCCCTCGGTGAACGGATCGACCGCTCGTCGGGCGGATCGTGGCGCGATCAGGTCGGGCAGGGCCTGAGGCGCCTCACGGCCGAGGCCTCCGCGGGGATGACCGGCGACACCGCGAAGGCGGAGCCGGACTGGGTGCGGACGGCCGAGCACGCGCTCGCCGCGGCGGCCGGCGCGGTTCGGGCGTTCCAGCCCGGCAGCGAGATGGCCCAGGTCGCGGAGCGGCTGCGGCTCGTCGAGCGGATCCAGGCGACGCTCTCCAGCCTGTCCGCGCTTCGCGACGGCGCCGATATCGAGAACGCCCTCGTCTCCGGCGTTCTGAACGATCTTCTCACCACCGAGCCGCTGATCGCCGCCTATTTCGGGCGTGATCCCGCGATGGTGCCGGTGACCGAGGGCTACCGGATCGCCGCCTCGGCCTTGCGGCTGGCCTTGTTCGGCCACGGCTATGCGGTGGACACGCCGGCGCCGCTGTCGATCCTGTCCTCCGCGGATGTCCGCCAGGAAGCGGTCGACGGACGCGAGTTGCGGCGCCTGGCAGGCCCCAAGGCCCTGGCCAACCGGATGGCCGCACGCCTTCTCCCGGGCGAGAGCCTAGTCGTCTATCCGATGGTTCCCGGCTGGTCGACGCGCGAGTCCCGCCAGGCCCCGACCGTCGCGGTGTGGAACCGCGCCTCCTGGCTGAACTGAGAGCACGCCCGTGGGGAGACCGACGCTCCGTCCGCTCAGATTGGTGTTTCGCCGCAGATGGTCGTCGCACGACCGGTCGCCGGGTTGGCGACCTCGGCTCACGGAGGCGCGCGATGGCGGTCGGTGACCTCGTCCGGCAGCGAGATCTGGCCTGGGATCGCGAGATCATCCGGATCCCGGGCTCGATCGAGGGCGACCTCGTCAAGGACAAGCTCTTCCAGGCCCCGGCCCTGCCGCGGCGGCCCGGCCGCGTCTCGCGGTTCTGGCACCGGCTCGCCCGCCGCGGCGGCGGCGGCGAGCCGGAGACGGAGGCCCTGTCCCTGCTGCAACTGCTCGACCAGCGCCACGACATCGTGACCTATGGCACGCCCTCGGCGGGGCGCGAGACGGTTGCGGTGCCGTTCACGCATGTCGTCCTGCTGACCGCGACGACCGGGCGGTTCAGCGGCGGGCTGTCGGCCGACCATCGCCATGAGATCGAGGCGGCGATCCTGGATCGCTTCGACCAGAACATCGACCCGATGACCAGCGTCCGGATCGGCTCGGCCTCGTCGCCGACGGTCGAGCCCGGGACCGTGCTGGCCTATTTCGGCCGCGGCATCTTCGTTCCCAAGGACGGCGAACGGCCGGTGGGGCGCGTCCGCGTCGGATCGAGCCTTGAGCGTCTCGTCGAGCCGAGCCTGCTCGGCAGCCGGCCGGCCGGCCTCTATCGCGGCCAGTCGGCCCTCGCCTTCGCGTCGAGCCTCGCGGTGGCACCGGCGACCGTTCGTCTCGGCGTCGACGACACGGCGTGGTTCTACCTCGAAGGCGCGACCGGCGCCGGGGACACCCTGGCGCTCACGCCGCACGAGGTTCCGGCGATGGAGCCGAGCCGCGAGGCGACCTCGGCGGATGCGCTCTGGCGGATCGAACTCGCCCATGCCCAGGACGACGCCCGCTACGCCGACAGGCTCTTCATCGAGGTCACCCTCGACGAGCGGCCGTCCCGGTTCCTGCGCAGCCTGCCCCTGGGCCGGCCGGCCTTCGAGATTGCCGGGCTGCGCATCGGAGACGACGACATCCGTGGCGGCACGGAGGCGTTCTGGATCGACCTCGACGTCGACGGCTACCCGCTCGCCTCGGCGATGACGGTGCGCGATGCCTCGATCGTCCATGACGGCCGCCGGACGCGGCGCTATTCTTGGCGCAGCTACGATTACGATTCCGAGCAGGGTGCCGGCTTCGCGATCGCCCGGGACCGCGATGGCTGGGTGTTCCGCCCGACGAGCGGCCGGCCGCTCGGCTACCTTGCCGCGCCTCCCGAGCCCACCATGGCGAGTTTCCAGGCCAATTGGTGGACGAGCCCCAGCTACCACCTCGACTGGCTCGATTTCTGCGGCTGCGTCGAGAACGGCACGCGCATCCAGGGCCTCGCCGACGCGCATGCCCATCGCCCGGCCGTCGTGATGCCGTCATTCGCCACGGCTCCGGCGGACGAGTTCCCGATCGGCCCGCTGATCCTGCGGCGGTCCGAGCGAGACCGGCCATGAGGTGGCCCGCACCCACCGGCCGGACGGCCGCGGGCCTGATCGGGTCTGCGCTCAGGCTCCTGCCCTTCGCGGCCGTGCTCGCCTGCATCGTCCTCGTCTGGAGCCAGATCGGCGGCTTCGGGGCGAGCCTGGTGAAGAACCGCGCCTGGGTGAGGAGCGCCGAGGTGCCGTCCCTGAGCCAGCTCAACGAGGCGGTGTTCGAGCGGCTCGTGGCGAACCGCCTGATCTGGGCGGAGCGCGAGCCCGGCCAGGTTCTCCTGCGCCACAGCCCGTGCACGAACGTGACGCGCTCCGCTCCCGACAAGGTGGCCGAGCGCGGAAGCGCCCCCGAGGAGCGACTCCAGCAGATGTTCGATCTGCTCTGCCTGTCGCCGCAGGGCAGCTTCATCCAGGACGAGATCGAGGCGTGGAACCTGTCCTACCAGCTGCTGGCGATCCGCGACAACCGGAACATGGTTCGGCCGGAGGTGACGCTGCCGGCGAGTGGCAAGCGCGCGGCGTCCAAGGGCGCGACGTCCAAGGGCGCGCGCAAGCCCCCGCCCCCGCCGCGGCTCGAACGCAAGGTCAAAGCCTGCGACAAGGATGAGAAGGATAAGACCGTCACCGTGCGCTTCGTCGTGCCGCACCATTGCTATGAGAATCGCTGGGCGGCGACGTACCTGACGGAGGGAACCGCGGGGGTCCCGGCGCAAGTCAATCCCAATGCCGAGCCGCCGGGGCGTGACTATGCGTTCCTGGCGCTCGACAACATCGCCTATCCTGGCGACTGGCGCGTGGTCGCGCCGTTCCTGGGCGACCGCGAACGGGCCGCTGCCCGCCCGAGCGGCCGTTACGAGCTGTCGAGCGACATCGAGATCGGCAGCGAGCCGATCACCGTCGAGGTCGTCGGCGCGGTGAGGGAGGTGCGCGTCGCGCTCGGAAGCGCCATCGGGGCCTGGGAGATCGCACCGGGAGGGACGGCGAGAGCCCTCGATCCCGCCCCGCGGCTGGCGGTCACGGTCAGGGCCGAGATCGTCTGCGACGCCAGCGAGGACGTTCAGGTCCGTGACCCCTGCGAGACCGACCCGGCCAAGCGCGAGCCGTTCGCCCATCGCATCACGCTGAGCGCGAGGCAGGCCGCCACCGTCAAGGTCGTCCTGCGGGTCGATCCGGCCCGCGTCCGGGCCACCGAATTCGACGAGGCCGACGAGGGCGAGGCGGCCAAGCCTGCGGTCGACGTGCGGGCCCAGAGGGGCTGCGCCGGCCGGATCGGCCTGGCGCGCGCGACCAACATCCGGGCCTGTTGCGCCCCGCCCCATCCCACGGATGCGCAGGCGGGTGCCTCCGGGACCTGCGATCTGTGGTGGGCCGAATCGCGGAGCGCCGAGCGGCGGGGCAAGGCCGAGGCCAGGGTGTTCGTGGCCGGGGGGACCGACTCGCTCGTCACCCCCGCGGGCCTCCTCGAGGACGTGGCCTTCAAGCGCGACCTGGCGCAGATCGTCGGCTTCGGCCCGTCGACCTATGGCTCGCTCGCCCGCAGCCTCGTGCGCGCCGACGACCAGACGGTCCGCCTGACGATCGACCCGGCCTATCAGGACCTCGCCATCGGCAGTCTCCAGGGCGGCATCAAATGCCGCCGGGGGCAGAAGGACCCGTGCGAGGACGCCTCCCGCGGCACCCTCGTCGTCATGGACGCGGAGAGCGGGCCCAGCGGCGGCCAGATCCTGGCGATGGCCAGTTGGCCGCCCATGCAACCCGGGATGGGCGCCTGGGACCTGGCCGCGCTCGATGCCGGTCAGCCCTCGGAGAGCCCGATCGCCGGCAATGCCTGGCGCGCGCACGACGTCTCCGCCATGGCCGGCTCCACCTTCAAGGTGGTGACGGCCCTCGCGGCGATGCAGCACGTGCTCGCCACGCGCGACGAGACCCTGCGCGCCATCCTGCTGGGAACGAGCCCGCTCGAGACGATCGACCGGGCGCTGCGCATCGGCCAAGTGCCCTACGATAAAATCGACGATAGCTCGTGCAATCCATCGAAGCCGGTGCCTCCCGGAGCCGGCAACGTCCTGGCCCCGAAGAACGACGACGGGTTCTACAGCAAGTGCCTCAGCAACTCGCATAACGAGGCTTTGACGGCTTCGCCGAATGCGTCCGACAAATTGACGCGGATCGGGCAGTTCTGCATGCGAGATCGTCCGAACCGCTTCGGCCTGTGCGAGGCCATGGCCAAATCCTCGAACCTCTATTTCGGTGGCATGGCCCTCTATCTCGATGCGCCGTCCTTCGAGGTTCTCAAGCCACGAGGGGCCCTGCCGCAACTCGCTCTCGCCCGCATGACGCGCAGATTGTTTCCCGACGGCCTCGGCGAGCCCGCGACCCCGGAGGGCGCCCGAGGCGAGCCAGGGCGGCAGGACGCCAGGGCGCCGAGGAATCTCCCCCTCGTCGATCTCGGTCGAAACACCCCACTGCGCCTGGGCGCAAGCCCGTTCCGACTGCCGGCCGAAGCGGCCCGCAACGAGAGGAACGGCGTGACGCGCCAGCTCGAACTGGCGCAGAACGGTTTCGGGCAGGCGGTCACCGCAACGCCCGTCGCCATCGCCACGGTCTATGCCTCGGTCGGGGCACAGACCCTCCTGCGCCCGACACTCGTGCCGCTGCCCGCCGGCAAGCCGCGCCGCGATGCGGATGCGGCGGCAGGACAAAGCCTTCTCGCCGTGCCGCCCGACCGCCGGGACGATTACGAGAGGATGATGGCGGAGCTCAAGCGCGGACTGAAAGGCGTCGTCCAGGCCGGTACGGCGGCCGACCCACGTGATTTTCCTCGCGGAAATCTTCCCAAGGCGCTCGTCGATTCGCTCTATCTGAAAACAGGCACGGCCGTCCTCCCGATCAAGGGGCGGAATCGGCGGACGCTCTATTCGTCCTCTCTCGCCGGATGGATCGATCCACCGCCCGGCATCACGTCCGGCATCACGCGACGCATCGCCGTCGCCTGCCAGATCTCGCGGACGATCGACTTCGGAGCCGGAGCCTGCGGCAAGATCGTGGCCGCGTTCATCGACGGCCTGCACGGAAAGGTCGGCGCCCGTGCCCCTGGCCGCTGACCATGACGACCTGCGGACGGTCTCGACGCTGCGCCGCCTGTTCCGGCGGCCGTCGCGGCGCTCGCCCCGCCGGCGGGCGAACCTGATCGGCCGGCTCCGCGTCGTCCTCGCCCTGCCGGTCATCGCGCTCGTCGTCCTGATCTCGGCGTGGTGGTTCGGGGCGATGCGCGTCGCCCTCGTCGCGGACGGGCCGACCTTCCAGCTCGATCGGCTGGTCGTGACGATCCCGCGCGGCACCGAGGTTCCGATCGGCCGCGCGCACCTGCTCCAGCCGCCCGGGGAGAGTTCGGCCGAACTCGACCATGTCGGCCTGATCCACACGCCGTCGGGCGAGCTGCGCATCCGCAACCGCGCGAAGGACCGCCGGCTCTCGCTCCAGCGGGCCGGCGGGGGGGCGGACGGCTTCTATGCCGACCGGGTCGAACTGACCGGCGGCCCGAAGGGGGCGGTCACGCGCATCCTCGTCGAAGGCCGCGAGGTGACCGTGAGCGATGCCGGAGACGACCGCTTCGACATCGCCGTCACGGGCATCGGCCGGTTCCGGCTGTCGATCGGCATCACGAGCCTGCGGGCCTGGCTCGGCGCGGGCTTCGGCTGGCAGCCGTCGGGCTGGGTGGCTCTGCATCAGGCCGGCCCCGACGGCACCCTCGGCAAGGCCGTCGACACCTGCGCCCCGGGGGGCTGGCGGGAAACCGCGCAGCGGATGGCGCAGCCGCTCATGATCCGCTGGTTTCGCCATGCCGAGATGCCGGTCCTCTATCTCGGCGGCGACGTCACCTGCCGGACGCGCAACGCCTTCCAGATCGCCCTGCCCAGCCCGAAAGGTCTCGACGAACTCGCCATCACCTTCGGCACGGACGGCAAGCGGCTGTTCCTCGTCCCGGTCGGACGACAGAAGCGCAATCTGGTCGTCATCGAGCGCGATCGGCCCGGCTGCCCCGCCGGCGCTCCCTGCCGCCTCGCGCAGACCGGGCTGTTCGGCACCTCCTGGCTCGTCGCAGGGACGGGCGACGGCGGCGGCCGAGACCGGTCGGAGATCCAGGTCTCGCGCTTCGTCGCCGGCCGAACGAGCTATGACCTGACCGTCGCGCCGGCCGGCGACGGCGCCTGGCGGGCGACGATCCAGCCGCGCGCCAACGTCCCGCGATTCTCGCAACAGGAGTGCCGGTGGTTCCTCGACCGCAAGCCGAAGGCGCCCGACATCGAGGACGCGCTCTGCCCGGAGCCGGTCCCGCCGCCGCCGCCGGGTGCCACGATCGCCGTCCACCCCACCTCGCCCGATCAGCTCTTCGACCGGAGGCTCCGCGAGCCGGGGCTGGAATGGATGGAGATCGCGAGCCGCTTCGTCGTCCTGGCCTGTGCTCTCCTCGTTGCCTTCCGGCTCGCCGATCCGGTTTCCGGGCCCGGCCGGCCGCCGTCGCCGGTGGCGTCGATCCTCATCCGCGCCCGGCGGATCGGACCCGTCATCGTCTCGGTGATCCTGGCGGCGATGCCCGAGATCCTCGCCCGGGTCACGCCCGCCGCGACGCCGTCCTTCGCCACCCTCTCCTTCGCGCTCACCATCGCCAACTGGGCTTTCGCCGGCATCGTGCTGTCCCTGGTGCCGCGCACCGGCCGGTGGCTCGGGCTCATGTGGGCGATCCTGACCGGGCTCGCGGCGATCGGTGCCATCTCGCTCGCCACCTATGCCGGAGATGTCGGCACGACCCGGGCCGCGGGCCATCTCGTCAAGCACAAGCTCGCCTTCCTCGACCTCCTGCCGCCGATGGTGCTCGCCATCGTGACCGCCCAGCAGACGGTGCTGCGGCCGATGCTCGCCTCCCTCGTGCTGGACAACCGCGCCCGCTACGCCGTGCTCCGCTGGATGGCGCCGGGTGCCCTGATCCTGCTGTTCCTGGTCTGGCTGCTCTTCGGCACCCAGCAGGGGCTCGGAAGCTTTCAGCCGGTCGAGGGCGGGAAATTCTGGTTCGTCGTCATGGTGGGGGCCATTCTGGTGTCCCTCGAGCGCAGCTCGCGCGCCGTGACGCTGAATCCGGGCGGCCTGTCACGGGCGATATCCCTCCTCATCGCGCTCGCCTTCATGCTGGCGCTCTATGCCGTCCCGTTCCTGCGCAGCGACTACTCCCCGCTCCTCATCATCACGGCGACCAGCCTGGTGCTGGTGCTGGTGCGGTTCCTGCCCGACCTCTGGCGGTGGACGCGCGCCCGTTTCCGGGTCCTGTCCGAGCGCATGCACCTGCCGATGCGCCTCCGCCCGCCGATCTACGAGCGCCCGATCCCGCTCATCGACTGGAAGGTTCGCCGTGGCACCAGCTTCGCCACGATCCTGGGCGCCACCACCGCCGCCCTCGGCCTCGCCGTGCTCGCCGTGGTCGTCTTCGGCGGCACCCTGTTCGCGCTCGCCCTTCGCCTCGATCCGCCCGAATGGCCGGACACGGTCGACCAGCAGGTGGCGGCGCTCGAAGCCTCGCTCGGGATCGGGCGGCGGGTGCCGATCGAGCGGGTGATGACCTGGATCGACCTGCGCTATCCGGACGACGCCGCGAGTCCGGGCGCGGCCAAGGCCAGGAGCCACGTCCGTTTCCGCGATATCGGATTTCAGGTCGTGCGGTCGCGCGTCGAGATCGAGGATGCCGAATGCGGATTGAGCCCGGAGATGAAGGGCCGCGTCGGCCTGCCGGGGCTCGGCCGGGCGCCGAACCAGGCGATCGAGCAATTCGCCTCCGCAGCCGCCCTGCTGTTCGGCCTGCGCCTCGACGAGGGCGGGGCGCTCTGCCAGCCGCGGGAGAGGCCCGACACCACCGACCCGGCAACCGCCACGACCATCCTCGATCCGCGCGGCGCGCACACGATCCCGGTCGCCGAGAACGATTTTGCCGCCGCCTACCTGATCGCACGACACGGCGTCGCCGCCGCCATGCTGCTCTTTGCCTTCCAGTTCGCCTTCGTGATCCTGGCGATCGCGTCCTATGTCAGGCTCGTGTCTGTCAAGGGTGGTGATCGCAGCGATCAGATCGTTCGTTATCTTCTCAGCATCCTGCTTGCTGGAGCCGCAACCTTGTTCATCTTGCAATGGTCCCTCGCCTGGTCGAATTCGTTGGGCCTGATTCCTGTGATGGGTCAACCGATGACTTGGCTCGCTGCCGGAACCAGCCATCATCTCTTGATGGCCCTGCCCTGCTCTGTCACCATCCTGCTGGCGATGCGCTCCATGGCGCAGCCACCGGCGCGCCGCTCGCTGCGCGCGCCCCCTTTGTGACCAATCCTGGCGGTTGACGACGCTCCGGCCAAAAGGGGGACAGGGTGACGCAGTCATCGATGCACGAAGCACAGGATCCGGGAACGGTGGCGCGCGCCGGCCTCTCCGCCGTCTGGGGCCTCATCGGCCTCGTTCTGCTGGTGGCGATCGGCACGACGATCAATGGTCTGTTCCAGCTCACCGGCAAGCTGTACTACGCGGTCCCGTTCGGACTGGTCACGCAGGTCATCCTGCTGATCGTGTCGCTCAATCTCGGCCGCGACGTCGCCCGCCTGGTGACCGGCCGGTCGGCCGAGATCGTCGGGACGGGGTCCGCCCGGCGCCTGCGAGGCGCCTTCCTGATCTTTGTCTACCTGCTCTTCTTCTCGATCTGCTGGTTCTTCGCGTTTTCCACCTACTACGAGATCTTCCGCAGCCGCGGCGACGACATCGAGGCGACGGCGACCCAGGCGGCGCAGTTCAACGATCTCGTTCTGACCAAGTTGCGCACGTCGATCGAGACCAAGAACTCGGACGCGATCCGGGATCTCACGAACAACCAGGCATTCAAGGATTATGTTTCGCAATCCGGTCTTATTCGAGATCTGATTTCAAGGCCGGACGTGAGCAACGACATCGCCGAAAAGTTCCGCACGGCCTCCACGAAAGCGGCGAATGACCGACGCCAGGAAATCAAAAACTTGGAAGAAAAGATCAAGAAAATCAACGAAGACGAGGTCGCTCAGCAAGCCGAGCGCGACAAGAGAAAGCGCGACCTCGCGACGAAACAGGCCAGTCTCAATGCCCTGCCGGCCCGCAATACCGATCTGCTCCGGGCGATCGAGCAGGAACGAACGGGCGTTCTTCCCCCGCCGCAGCGCGGCAGCATCGACGCAGCCGGACCGGCGCCGGATGCCAACCCGGCGCCGCCGCGGCCGGCGCAATCGGCGGCCGCCCGGATTCCCGCCAAGAGCCTGGCCTCCACGCTGGTCCCGTCGAAAGCCTGTTCCATCGACCGTGCGCCTGGTTCGGGAGCCTGCTTGACGGCCCTCATGGAGGCGCAGAAGGCGTTGGCGACCGAGGAGCGCGCCCTCAGATCGGCCATTGCCGATCATAACGCGAAGATGCCCGCGTTGATCGGCGCGTTGGATGCCTTGGCGGGCCAGCGGGACGAGCTGAGAAATCGGGTGAACACGTTGATGTCCCAATCGGGAACGGCGATGTCGACCGAACTCGATGCTGGCGGATTGGGCAATGCCATCAGCGACTTTCGAAAGTCGCCGAATGGCGCCACCCTTCAGCGGCTGGTCGGCCTCTGTCGGCCTGTCGAGGATGCCTTGCGGCAGACATCGCTGCTGGCCAAGGAGAACCTGAGCAAGTTCGAGTGCCGGCCGGAGGCGCTGGTCGCCGAGACGGACAGGGTCGATGAGACGCGGGCGCTCGTCAGCGCCTTCGAGAAGCGGTGCGGCGCGACCGCGGCCGGCGAACAGGCAGCCCTGACCGTGTCGGCGATGCGCAAGGATTTCGACGAGGGAAAGATCCTGAATCGTGATGAGCGGCTCGGCCAAGCCTTCGACGCGCTCAGCCGCGAGATCATCGCCCCGTGCCTGGAACTCGCCAGCCGCGCCGGGGTCTCGACGGACGAAGCCAACAGCGCCGGCCGGCGGTTCCTCGCGAAAGTCAATCCCCGTCAGACCGAGTTCTCCCGCGCGGTCAACACGGCGGGGCTGGTCGGGCAGCTGGACGCGACGCCGCCGGCCTATCTCGCCGCCGTGTTCGCCGCCGCCCAGGAGCTTGCGATCCTGCTCCTGTCGATCCTGCGCGACCTGAACAGCGGCGTGCGCGCGGCCAAGCCCGACGAGCCGTCCCGCCCGCCGCCCGACATCGACTGGGCCCTGCGTCCCGACGATCCCGCCAACGTCGCCGCGGCCAAGAAGCTCCTGGTGATGATCGGCCAGGCTGGCGCGGCGACGCTCCCGGCCCATTACGCCGAGGACGAGAAGCCCGATATCCAGGCCAACATGCATCAGATCGTCCGTGACCTGACACGCAAGCGTCTGGCGAAGAAAGCGATGTTCGGCTCCAGCCTGCATCTCTCGCCCGAGGCGATCGTCGAGCTGGAACGGCGGGTCGTCGACTATCACGCTGCCGCGACCCGTCCTGAGCCGGCGCGTGCCACGGAGCCACCGCGTCAGCCCCCCGAGACCGCTCCCGGCGCGTCCACGACCGGCCCGGCTCCGCCGCCGCGGCAGCCGGACGTGCCGGATCCTCCGGCGGCAGCGGCGCGGACGACAGGTTCGACTGGGATGAACGCCACCAATACGTCGGCCAGGAGACCTGCCGGGTCGCCGTTTTTCGACGAGCGGCGGACGGTCGGGGTGACGATGGATGCCGACGACGATCGCATCTGACGGCGGCGGCTCTCCGTCCGACCGCTCGTTGCCTCGCTGCGGGATGTCGTCGCCTGGCTGCGAGATGACGGGACCCGGGTTCGGCAGGAGCGGATCATCCCCTGCCGACCATCGTCCCCTGCCGCCGATGGTGCGAGGCGGCGCGGGTCAGCGTCCAGACGATTTCATGCGGTACCGGTTCAACCAGTCCAGATCCTCACGTATCTTTTCGTTCGAGGCGCTGCGCAGCTTGCCGCGCTGAGGCAAGTCGGTGATCGACTTGACCTCCAGCTTATCCGAGAGCGTGCAATACGACAGGGCCGACGACCTCTCGGCGTCTCCGCGGGCGAGGCGCATACAAAGAGACTTCTCGACCACGTCGAGGATCAGGGCGTCGCCCGGCGCGGCGCTCAGCTCGGGCTGGTTTTTGCGGTTCAGGAGTTCATCGAACTTGTGCCGGTGAAAAACCGTCAGGTTGGCGTTCTCCGACAAGTTCGCAGCGTAGGCCGCCAAGTCTGGATCGTTTCTGACGATGTCCCTCTCGGTCTTATTCAAGAACCCCAGACGGCCGATGAAGACATCGGCCGTTTTGAGGAACAGCGGCAGCCAGGATTGTTGCTGGGCACCAGGGTGGCCCGACACCTTCGTCCACTGCGCCTTGACAAGCAAGACTTCGCAGAGCGTGAAGCGATCAAGCAGCCTCTCGCGTCCTTGCAGTCCCAGGAGCAACGCGAGCAAGAGGTGGGCCGGCGGGATCTGCGACGCCCAGAATGGATCCCAGTGACGCAGCATCCGGTGAGTGTCCGGATCGGACGCGAAGGCGAAGAGATCCGCGATGTCCTCGTCTGACGCTGGGTTGCCGGTCCGGACGCGATCGACACGAATCGTGAAGTCGGACAGCGTCCGGTCGCACAGGGCCTCGGCCGTGGCCGGGGAGATGGTGCGTGCGGGCATCGCGCTTCTGGTGGCACGGTCGGCGGGGCTCGCCGGACCGATGGACGGTGCCGCATCGGGCGGGCGCCTGCCGAACTGGCTCGTCAAGGCCAGGTGCGCCTGCTCGACGGTGAGCGGCGCCTCGGGCCTTGCGCGCGGGCGCGCCGGCTCGGTTCGCGCCGCGGCCGCGTCCTGCGTCCGGAGATGGCGGCCGTACTGGATCCCGGTCGAGGCGGTCTCGGGGGCCGGCCGGGCCGCGCTGCCGCCCTGGCGGGGATAGCGGCGGTTGAGCGGCTTCACGAGTTGCCGGAAGCGGGCGCGGGCCCCCGACGGAACGGGCGTCGACGACACCGACGACGTCAGAACGAGGCCGTAGCGGACGGAATGCGGCGAGAGGCCACAGATGATCTGGAAGCGCGGCGCGATCTGTCGTCCCGCCTCGTCCATCACCGCCAGGGCGAGGGCGAGATCGTCGAGGAAAGCGGTGACCCGCATCGACGGATCGTCGAAGGCGTCATCGCCCAGGACGACCACGGAATCCGGGGACTCGAAGGCATGGACGATCCGGGCAAGCCTGTCTTCGCGCCGGCTGCCCCAGGCGTCGAGGCTCGCCTCCGTCACGGTCTCGGGAGGCTCGAAGTCATGCTCGACCGGGGCGACGTCGAGGCGCTGTGAGGGCGGCGTGCCGACGAGGTCCGGATGGCAGGCGATGTCGCCGAACCACCGCGGAAAGGCCGGGGGAACGCTCGACCAGCCGCGGGGAGCCGCGATCTGCATCATGGTCGCCTGGAGGAAGGTGCGGCCGGCATTCCCGTCACCGCTTTCCGACAGGTGCCGGGCGCGCATGGCGACGAAGCCATCCTCGATCAGGCGGAACAGCAGGATTCCGTCGGCGCGGAACGGTTCGTCCGTCCGGTCCGCTTGAAGCGACGCGCCGTCGAGCAGGCGGGCCGGCAGCAGCCGATCGGGATGACGCAGGCCGTTCGTCCGGTAGGTCGTGCAAAAGCCTCCACCCGGGGCCACATGGCCGCCCCGCGACACGACGAGCTTGCCATAGTGCATCTCTTCGAGCTTCACGGTTCCGCGTCCACGCAATCGGGGCGCCCCGACGGAATTCATGGTACCGCTCTCCCCTGGTGCGGCGCCATTCTCGCGTCAGTATGGTTAACAAAATCTCGCCGCCGCACGGCTTTCCGCCGTCCGCCCTGCCCGATTCCGCGCCCAACCCTCGCATCGGCAGCTTGGGCGCGCCGATGGCATGTCCGCCTGTGACGCCGCAATCGGCCGCCCGCCGGGTAGGCCGGGGCGAGCACCCTGCGCCGGTCGATCGCGTCATCGGGACGCTCGATCACAAGTCGATATCCACCCGATTCAAGAGGTCTCGTGCTTTTTTGAACCAGCCGCCGCTGTCATTTTTGGACGCCTTCTTGGGGCCCGCATCGGGTTGCGGGGGCTCCGGCGGAGGTTCCGGCTTCGCCTTCCGCGTGGCCGGTTCGTCTTGGGGGGATGTGGTACCGGGTCCGGTGGGCCCCTGCTCCTTCGGCTCGAACGGGTCGGGGCGCAGCCATGCCGTGCGGTCGAGCGGATCGTAGCTCGCCTGACGCTTGGCTCTCGCGATCGACACGAAATACGGATTGGCCAGTCCCGTCGCCGCGTAGACGAACGGATCGGCGTTGAGAAAGGGGAAGTGGCGCTGCTTCCTGTAGGCGGGGAGCGGCACCTTGAACGACGATGGGCTGTTGCCCGACAGAACCTGCCCGGCGACCTCCTCCGGGCTCACGTCGGGATCGAGATTGACGCAGCCGAAATCGGGCAGGAAGCCGAACGAGGAGGTCGGGACGAACACGATCTTGTAGCGCCCGCCTTCGCTGACATCGTACTTCGCGATGGTCCGTTCGAAACTGGCGCCGTGTCCACGCTTCTCCACCACGCGGTTGATGACGGCGGTCACGACCCGCGGATCCACGGCGATCCGGAACGCCTCGCAGCCGAATTCCGTGAACAGCGCGTCGTAGCGCGTCAGCGCGATGACGACGGGCCGTGGTGCGGCGGCCGGGCCGGCCGGCGGGCTCGCGTCGTTCGTATCGAATGCCTTCAGCAACCGGTCGAGTTGCGCGATGAAATCAGGATCGTCCGCATCGGAGAACGGCACGACGACGACGAAGCCCTTGCATTGGGACAGCTCCGCGACCAGCCGTCTGCGATCCGCGTGGTGTGTCGGATCATGCGGGCCCCGATTGAATGTATGCTCGCCGGCCGCGTCCGTAATCGCCATCTTCAGCACGGTTCGGTCGAGCGGACCGCCGGACTCGTGGAAACTCAGCGTATAGTGGCGGGTCACGACATCCGTTGGAAGCGTCGCGTCTATTTCGGTGTGCAAAGCGGAGCTGTGCTTATCCGATGAGTCACCATTGCCGCCATTGAGAATCCATATTTTTTCGTCCGTCCGATCGCCATTGCTCGATCCGTCTTTTCTTGGTCCGGATGATACCTCAACGATGGGATTGAAGATGCCGGGAAATCCGTGCCGTCCACGATCCAGGGCTTCGTGGAAAGTTTCGAAGATGTTCGACTTGCCGGCAGATTTGGGCCCGACCAGTCCAATTCTGATTTCGTCCGGCGACGCCGCCATGTCTTGAAGCCCCGGATTCGCGCGCAGTTCGCTAGAGCATTTTCCGACCAAGTGGACGCCGGTGGTCGCAGAAAATGCGGCACAACCAAATGCCTAGAGCACTGCCCGATTGCAGCGTGATCGGGCAGTGCTCTAGCCTTTCGGCGGATTATCGGCGATGCTCGGGAGAACGCAAAGCCCAAAATGGCATCCGGTGCCCGCCCCATGTCCCCCATCGATGCAACGCGCGATTTCTGGTTTGCATGGGACGGAACCGGCGCGGTCGTCCTCGGACGCAGCACGACGCGTCCGCTCGGCGTGACCGGGCGCTCCCCGGCCTCCCATACGTTCGTGGTGCGCGCGATCCTCGCCGGGGATGTCCTCGGCGCCGTGACCGATTTCTTCTGGGCGCTGCCGCAGCACGGCTCACTGAGGCCGATGCACCTGCCGAGCGATGCGATCGGCCTTGAAGTGTCGCTCCTGAGCGGCGGGCAATTGCGGCCCTTGATCCGCTATCTTCTCGACGACGCCCTGGACGGCGACCAGGCCACCTGCGACGTCGTCTCGCTGCACGCGGCGGCCCGGCAGCCCGCGCCTGACGGTCCCTCCTCATGGCTGCGCACGCGGCAGCAACCCTTCGCCGAAACCCGGCGCGCCTTCGCCCACCGGGACCATGCCAAGGGGCAGGATCTTCTCTGGGCGATCGCAGCGCCCTTTCATCAACTCGACGCGCATCGATCGAGAACGGGAATCCCCGAGCGTCGTGTCGGCCGGCTCATCGTTCTGTACCCGCTCAGCACCGATATCATCAAGGTCCGGGCGCCCCCATATCGGCGGGAAGCCATACGCGGGGACATCGACGCCGAGGTGAGGGAGCGCGAATCCGCGATCGTCCTCGCGGCGTTCGAGCCGCGCAACATCATCTCCCTGGAGATCAACGTTCCATCGAGCGAAGTGTCGTCGAGCGGTGGCGTCTCCGGCCTCGTCGTCTTCCATTGCATGCGCCAGCGCGAGCTGATCACGTATTGGCAGGAAGCGGCGCCGACAAAATTATTCCAATACACCATCGATGACTATGAAGCGTTGCGAAAGGCCAAATTGCCGTTCCCGCGCAGCAAGCAGGAATATTTCGTCAAGGCTTTTACTGGAGCGAGCGACAAGGAAGCCATCGAGATCTCGCTGCGAGCCGCCCCTCGCGGTTCCGGACAGGACCGCCTCTTCCGCGTGGTCTTCTCCTTCGCGACCCTCGGCGATTTCTTGATCGTCTACGATATGGGGGGCGCACAGCGCCTGAGCGAGCAGGATGGCGAAAGGCGCCGCTTCATCGGCTACCGGGTCGGGGCGGAGAAGCTCGAATGGCTCGCGGACATGCCGGAGCCTGGCCTGGACATGATCGATGCGGCCCATGCGCTGGATCCCGGCCATGGGGATTATGGCTCGGGCGGCGACGAGCCGACCCGCAAACTGATCGACCTGATCAATGCCCTGATCGGCACCGAACCGGTCCACCCGGCCGAGCTCAGCGAGAGGCCGCTGCTGCCGCTGGTCGCCCTCAGCTACGACCTCCATGTCCGGCACGACCGTGCGGTCTTGAATCGGTTCGACTTCGACACGTTCCAGCGCAATCCGTGCGTGATGTCGGCGACCATCCTCTCGCCGGTCCTCGGCCAGGATGGCCTCGCTTCGCCTCTGCGGCACAAACAGGCGACCTCGTTCTCGTTGCGACTGGCCGCGCAGCTCGGTGTCTTCCCGCTGATCTCGGCTCCCGACGCGCCGGAGATCGATGTCCGGGTGGCGGACAGTCTGACGCGGAACGATGCGCGCCTGCGCGAGATGTGGGAGAACGCGAGTGCGGTCCGCCTGAAGATCGATTTCGGCCGCAGCTCCATCGGCGATCTCGTCGGGCGGCTGAGAGAATTCCGAAGCTGGATCGAGAATGAATCCATCGTCGACGAGCTCTTGCATGCTCCTGAGGCGGTCCGCCATCGCTTCGAGACGTATATGAATGGCGGCCAGTACCCTCAGCAATCGATCAGCCAGATCGATTTCGACCAGCTTCATGCCTTGATCCAGCCGATTGCCGAACACGTTGCGAATTCCGGCGAAATCGACGACGAGCCATCGGGCAGCGTCTCGATGCCACCGCCCGATCGGCGGACCACGGAGGAACTCAGGGCCGACGTCGCCGCGCTCGTCGAACAGGGTCTGGCGTCGGACGATGTCCCATTGCGCAAGCTCGCGCAGCAGATCAAGAAAAGCGATTACACCCTCCGCAAGCATCTGCGCGCGGCGGAGAAGAAGCTCAAAGACCTGATTGGTTCACCGGCCATCAGCAGTGAGATCCTCGCTCTGATCGGACGTCTCGAAGCATGGGCCAACGTGAGCCCCACGGCGAGCAAGCATGGCGAGCGGCGCGACCGCATCATCGCACTGGCCCGCGCGTTTCGCTCCCAAACCACTCTCACCCCTCCACCACCGACCAGCGATCTCGGGCAGGCGATGGGCGGGATCGTCCGGTCCGTCGAAAACGAAATCTCACGCTTTGCCGGTAACCCGGTCGGCGAGGACGGCGAGGTCCTGTCCCTGCTCCCCGATTATACGCGGCTTCTGTGCTACCATGTCGCCAACCAGGCCATCGTCGATGCCCAGACCATGCGCCCCGGCGTTCCGGCGAGCGCGGTGCGTACCCTGGCGCTCTGGCCGAAGCGCGCTCCCGATTGCTGGGACAAGTACAAGAGCTGGGCTCGGGTCAACGGGCCGGATCTCGTCGAGCGTCTCGAGCGCCCATGGCGTGCCATGCTGTGATCGATCGTCGATCCGGGTCGCCGCGCGCCTCCCGTTGACCCTGCGGGGATCCGGTGCGAAGCCACGCCATAACAATCCCGGGAGCCACGCCGCCATGTCCCTGCCCGACAGCCTCCGCCACGCCCTCGCCCTGCCGGTCATCGCCTCGCCGATGTTCATCGTGTCGGGGCCGGACCTGGTCATCGCTCAATGCGTGAACGGCATCGTCGGCTCGTTCCCGGCCCTCAACGCCCGGCCGAAGGAGGCCCTCGACGAGTGGCTGACCCGGATCACCGGGGCGCTCGCCGCGGCGAAGGCGGCCGATCCCGAGCGGATCGTCGCGCCGTATGCCGTCAACCAGATCGTGCACGCCTCGAACGACCGGCTCGAGCACGACCTGATGGTCTGCGGCAAGCATAAGGTTCCGATCATCATCACGTCGCTGCGCGCCCCCGACGCGGTGGTCTCGGCGGTGCATGGCTGGGGCGGCCTCGTCTTCCACGACGTGACCACCGTGCGCCATGCCGAGAAGGCGCTGGAGGCCGGCGTCGACGGGCTGATCCTGGTCTGTGCCGGAGCCGGGGGGCATGCCGGCACGCTCTCCCCCTTCGCCCTCGTCGGCGAGGTGCGGCGCTTCTATGACGGGCCGCTGATCCTGTCCGGTGCCATCACCACCGGCGACGCGATCCTCGCCACCCAGGCGATGGGGGCCGACCTCGCCTATATGGGCACCCGCTTCATCGCCACCCAGGAAGCCAACGCCGCCCCGGCCTACAAGGAGATGATCATCGGCACGACGGCCGCGGACGTGCTGTACACCCCCTACTTCACCGGCGTGCCGGGCAATTACCTCAAGCCCAGCGTGACCGCCGCCGGCCTCGACCCCAATGCCCTGCCGGAGGTTGACAAGACCAAGATGAATTTCGGCTCGGGCACCACCAAGGCGTGGCGGGACATCTGGGGCGCCGGCCAGGGCGTCGGCACCATCGACGACGCGCCGGCCACCGCCGTGGTGATCGACCGGCTGAAGGCGGAATACGCCGCGGCGCGGGCGCGGCTGGGGTAAGCCGTCTCTGCACACCGCCTCCTCGCGCCGGGCGCTTGCCCGGCCGGCACGGCCCTCGCATCCTGGCGCGCGCATTGTTTCCGATGCGCCGCGCGAGGCATTCAGCGATGACCACCAACCTCTCCGTCAACGGCAACCGGCTCTGGGACACCCTGATGGTGTCGGCCGGCATCGGCACCGGGCCCCGGGGGGGCTTGCGGCGCCTGACCCTGACGGAGCCGGACCGGGTGATGCGCAACCAGCTGAAGAGCTGGGCCGAGGAAGGCGGCTATCCGCTGACCATCGACGGGCTCGGCAACATGGTGCTGCGGCGCGATGGGATCGAGCCCGACCTGCCGCCGGTGGTGATCGGCAGCCATCTCGACACGCAATGGGCCGGCGGGCGCTTCGACGGGGTCCTCGGCGTCCTGGCCGGCCTGGAAGTCCTGCGCACCCTCGACGATCTCGGGATCGCGACGAAGCGCAGCATCGAGGTGGTGAACTGGACCAACGAGGAGGGCGCGCGCTTCTCGCCGCCGATGCTCTGCTCGCTCGCCTGGTCCGGCCAGGCGACGCCGGACTGGGTCGAGAACCGGCGCGACCGTGACGGCGTGCGCTTCGGCGACGCCCTCGACGGCATCGGCTATCGCGGCCGCGAGCCCGTCGGCGGCCGCAGCATCGACGCCTATTTCGAATTGCATATCGAGCAGGGCCCGGCCCTCGATCGGGCGGGGGTGCCGGTCGGCATCGTCACCGGCGGCTATCCGAGCTGCGGCATGCGGATCGCCGTCGAAGGCGCCACCGCCCATACCGGCCCGACCCCGATGGCCGAACGCCACAACGCACTGGTCGGCGCCGCCATGGTGGCGGTGGCGGTCAACGACATCGGCTGGGCCCATGCCGAGACCGACGCCAAGGCCACCGCCGCCCGGCTCGACCTGGTGCCGAACCTCCCCGGGACCCTGTCGGAATATGCCGAACTCTTCATCGACATGCGGGCGCCGACGCTTGAGACCCTGGAGACCATGAAGGCCGCGTTGCGCGCCGCCCTGCCCGACTGCGCCGCCCGCTCGCTGACGCAGATCTCCATCGCCGAGGAATGGGGCTTCGGGGTCTTCTCCTTCGATGACGGGCTGATCGGCACCTTGCGCGAGACCGCGGAGCGGCTCGGGATCCCCACCATGGATCTGCGCTCCCAGGCCGGCCACGACGCCTACCACGTCGCCCGGGTCGCCCCGGCCTGCATGATCTTCACCCCCTGCCGGGACGGCATCACCCACAACGAGGCCGAGGACATCGCCCTCGACCCGACCCTGCCGGGCGTGAACCTCCTGCTCCACGCCGCCCTCGCCCGGGCCAACCGCTGAGGCCCGACCGGGCGGCCGCGCGGCCGCCCGACTCCGCTTGCGCGACTTTGCGCATCAGTGTACTTTGCATTGGAAAGCTGATGCGGGTTCCCCGATGCGCGACCTCGACCGGGCCGACCTCGGCAAGGCTGATCTTGACAAGGTCGATCTTGACAAGGTCCTGGCCGATATCGCGGCGATCCGAAGCCAGGTCGCCGCCGGCACCGCCTTCCAGGGCTACGGCCCGTCTGCCGTCGCCCTCACGGGCGGCCTGGCGCTCGTGACCGCCAGCGTCCAAGCGCTCCTTCTCGACGATGCCACCGCCCGGCCCCTCACCTTCCTGGCCGGCTGGGTCGCGACCGCGCTCGTCTCGGTGGGGGTGATCGGGGCCGAGATGCGGGCGCGCAGCCGCCGGCACCATTCGGGCCTCGCCGATGCGATGATCCTCAACGCCGTCGAGGCGTTCCTGCCGGCCGGCGCCGCCGGGGCGCTGCTGCTCCTGGTCCTGGCGCGCCTCGTCCCGGACTCGCTGTGGCTGCTGCCGGGCCTGTGGCAGATGCTGGTCGGGCTCGGGCTGTTCGCGTCCTTACGCGCCCTGCCGCGACCGGTGGCCTGGGCGGCGGGCTGGTACCTCGTCGCGGGCCTCGGTGCCATCGCGGCCTCGGCCGAGGGGCGCGCGCTCTCGCCCTGGACCATGGGCCTGCCCTTCGCCCTCGGCCAGGGCCTGCTCGCCCTCATCCTCCATCGTGCTCCGGGAGGCGACCATGCCTGAACCGGCGCCGTTCGCCCAAGTCCCCCTCGGCCAAGCCCCTTTCGCCTATGACGGGCTCGACCGGGTGATGCACGAGCGGGCGCGGCTCAGCCTGCTCACCTCCCTCGCCGCGCACCCGAAGCCCCTTGCTTTCGCCGATCTCAAGCAGCTCTGCGGCCTGACCGATGGCAATCTCAGCCGCCACCTCGGGGTGCTGGAGGAGGCCGGCCTCGTCGAGATCCACAAGGGCTACGAGGGACGGCGCCCGCTCACCACCTGCCGCCTCACCCAGGCCGGGCGGGAACGCTTCGTCGCCTATCTCGCCGTGCTGGAACGGGTGGTCCGCGACGCCGCCGAGGCCGCCCGCCAGGGCGAGGGCGAGCCTACGCCCCGCCCCGCCTGACCTTGCCTCCCCTTTTTTACCTGGAGACTTTGCGATGCAAAGCACTTCTGCACAGAAAGCCAAACTTCATGTCGGCCTCATCATGGACGGCAACGGCCGCTGGGCGGAATCCCGCGGCCTGCCCCGGAGCGTCGGGCACGAGGCCGGGGTCGCGACGGTGCGGCGGGTGGCGCGGGCGGCGCCCACTGAGGGCATCGGCACGCTGACGCTCTACGCCTTCTCCTCCGACAACTGGCGCCGCCCGGCGGCCGAGGTGGCCGGGCTGATGGGCCTGCTGCGCCTCTACCTGACCCGCGAGGTCGCGCTGTTGCGCCGCGACGGCATCCGCCTCACGGTGATCGGCCGGCGCGACCGCCTGCCCGAGGGCCTCGCCGACGCCATCGCCGCCGCCGAGGCGGCGACCCGCGCCGGGACCCGCCTGCATCTGCGCATCGCCCTCGACTACTCCGCCCGCGACGCGATCCTCGCCGCCGCCCGCCTCGCCGCCGCCGACGCCACCCGCGAGGAGTTCGGCCGCCTCGTCACCGGCGACGGCGCCCCGGAGGTCGATCTCGTGATCCGCACCAGCGGCGAGCAACGCCTCTCCGACTTCCTGCTCTGGGAGAGCGCCTATGCCGAATTGCACTTCACGCCCTGCCCCTGGCCGGATTTCGGCGAGGCGGAACTGGCCGCTGCAATGACGGCGTTTCGCGCGCGGCAGCGCCGGTTCGGCGGGCTGCCGGCGGCGGCGTGAGGGGGGCGGGCGCGGGGGATACCGGTTCGTCGTAGAAGATGTGGCAAAATTAGACAGCTAGAGAAGCTTCGCGATGGCAACGCAATCGTGAAGCACTCTAGAACGCCCGGCCGCACGGTTCACTCAGGATGGTTCACATGCTTCCGGTTCAGTTTGGATGGTTTGGCTGCAATTTCGGAATCGCTCCGAGTGCGGTCCACTGGAGGCATGCGGATGATGACCGACACCGCCGGTTCGCTATGGGTGCGCTTTTGACAAATCAGTCCTGCTAGAGCGCTTCACGATTGCGTTGCCATCGCGAAGCTTCTCTCGCTCTTTGATTTTGCCGCATTTTCTATGACGAACCGGTATCCACTTCGTCGGAAAATGCTTTAGCCGCTTCCGACCCGAGGCAGCCGGGAGGGTGGTAGCGGGAGGGGTCCCGAAAGCGGTCATGCTTCCGGCAGGGTTGGCGGGACCTGTCAGAACGAAGAGATAGGCGCTGCGGCTCAGACGGTTTCTCACATCACCTGAGGCCCGCCTTGAAGGCCGAAGAGAAGGCGTCGGACGAAACCCGTTCGGCCAGGTTCCGGAGCAACTTGGCGTCGTCGGGACCGAGAAGTGTCTCAACCCGTCGGTTGGCCTCCGACCAGAGCTTGATGCCCTCGTCGAGACGCTCGCGTCCGAGCGCCGTCAGAACGGCGTGCTTGGCGCGCTTGTCCTTGAGATCGGGAACGAGGTCCACGAGCCCGTCCCGCTGCAAGGGCCGTAACGCGTAGGTAAGCGCCGAGACCCCGACGCCGACATGCGCGGCCACGGTTTGAAGGGTCGGCCCCTCGTCGCCGGTCAGGCGCGCGATCTGGAACATCAGCACGAGCTGGGTCGACTTCAGGCCCGTTGGTGCGAAAGCCTCGTCGTAGAGCTGGCCGAGGTGCCGCGTGGCACGCCGCAGGATGTCATTTGTGCAAGGCGGCCAGGAGGGAAGGATCGCCTCCACGGGGCATGCCTCGCCCGCCCCGTCGTCGTTCGTCGTCGTGCTCATTGCCACAAAATAGTTGAGTGCCGGACCATTGCAATCCCGATTTCGCAGGCTTATGTGATTGAGTGCCAAAACGTTGAGCACTCAAGTGTGCGTGTCTATCGGAGCGACGACGATGAAAGCTGTTCGGTTTCATGCGACCGGCGGGCCTGACGCCCTTGTGTACGAGGACGTGCCCGATGCCGTCGCCGGTCCCGGCGAGATCCTCGTTAAGGTCGAGGCGGTCGGCCTGAACTTCGCCGATGTGATGCGTCGGCGCGGCGACGACTATCCCGAGCCGTCGCCCACGCCCTTCACTCTCGGCGCCGAGGTTGCCGGCACAGTCGCGGCCGTCGGCGAGGGCGTCACAGGCTTCGAGGTCGGCACGAAGGTGTTCGCGACGCCGGGCCAGGGTGGCTACGCCCAGTACGTCAGCGTGCCAGCCACCATCGTCATTCCGCTGCCCGAGGGCTTGTCGCCGGTCCAGGCCACCGCGCTCGTCGCGCACGGCCTGACCGCCGCCTTCGCGCTGCGCAAGGCGGCCCGCCTGGCGGAGGGCGAGAGCGTTCTGGTCGAGGGCGCGGCCGGTGGCCTGGGTGCCTTCACGATCCAGCTGGCCAAGCTCTACGGCGCCGGCAAAGTGATTGCCGCTGCCAGCACACAGGAGAAGCGGACCTTCGCCGAGACGCTCGGAGCCGATGCCTCGGTCGACTACACGGCCGCCGATTGGGCTGAGCGCGTGCGCGCCGTCACCGGCGGCCGCGGCGCCGATATCGTCATGGAGACGGCGGGCGGCCGGACCACGGGGCAAGCCCTCGACGCAATGGCCCCGTTCGGCCGCATGGTCTTCATCGGCCAGGCCAGCGGCGAAGAGGCGGCCATCCCTGCTTCCCGGCTGATGGTCCCGAACCACACGGTGACGGGCTTCTACATCGGCGCCTACCTCGCCGATCCGGCCTTGGTGATGGCAACGCTCACCGAGATCATCGGCTTCGTCCTCTCGGACAAGCTGACCCTGCATGTCGGCACCGTCCTGCCGCTGTCGCAGGCCGCGGAGGCGCATCGGCTGCTGGAGGGCCGCCGGACCACCGGCAAGGTCGTCCTCGAACCCTGGTCCTGAGGGACCGCCTCTTCCCGGGCAGGACCGAGCCGTGCCGACGGCCCCCCCGCGGCCGCCGCAGGCCATCCTCCGAACAACGACGTCACGACAGGAGACCCGCCATGAAGGCGTTCGTCATCGACAGCTACAAGAGCAAGGAGGGCATGGTCCTGCGCGACGTGGCCACGCCGAAGGTCGGCGATGGCGACGTCCTCGTGGAGATCCACGCCACGAGCGCCAACCTGCTCGACGCGAAGATCCGCGACGGGGTGTTCAAGCCGGCCCTCAAGTACAAGCTGCCGCTCATCCTCGGCAACGACCTCGCCGGGGTCGTGAAGGCGGTGGGTTCCCGGGTCACCCGGTTCAAGGTCGGCGACGAGGTCTACGCCCGCCCCGACAAGGACCGGATTGGCACCTTCGCCGAATACATTGCCGTGGCCGAGGCCGACCTCGCCCTCAAGCCGAAGTCGCTCACCATGGAGGAAGCCGCATCGGTCCCGCTCGTCGCGTTGACCGCGTGGCAGGTCCTGGTGGAGCGCGCGCACCTCAAGGCCGGGCAGACGGCCTTCATCCAGGCGGGGTCCGGCGGCGTCGGCACCATCGCGATCCAGCTCGCCAAGCACCTCGGCGCCAAGGTCGTCACCACGACCGGGACGTCCAACGTCGGCTGGGTGAAGGACCTCGGGGCGGACCGGGTGATTGACTACAGGACGGAGCGGTTCGAGACCCTCGTGTCCGGCGTCGATGTCTTCCTGGACACCCAGGAGGGCAAGGAGGCCGACAAGGCGCTCTCGGTGATCAAGCCCGGCGGCAAGCTGATCGGCATCTCCGGCCCGCTCGACGCCCGCTTCGCCGAGGACAACGACCTCGGCCTGCTGATGAAGGTCGTCGGCTTCCTGATGAGCTTCAACCTGCGCCGCAAGGCGAAGAGGAAGGGCGTGACCTACGACTTCGTGTTCATGCGGGCCCAGGGCGAGCAACTGGGCAGGATCACCGACCTGATCGACGCCGGCGCGATCCGTCCCGTGGTCGACCGGGTCTTCCCGTTCGAACAGACCCCCGAGGCCCTGGCCCACGTCGAGGGCGGCCGAGCCAAGGGCAAGGTCGTGATCAAGGTGAAGTAGCGCGCGGACGACTGCTCGAACAACCGCACAGCAGGAGCGACACCCCATGTCGAACAAAGCATCCGTCCTCGTCACCGGCGCCTCGTGCGGAATCGGGGCCACCTACGCCGACCGGCTCGCCGGGCGCGGGCACGACCTCGTCCTCGTCGCCCGCGATAAGGCACGGATGGACGAACTCGCCGACCGGCTGCGTCGGGACAACGGCGTCGCGGTGGATGTTGTCCAGACCGACCTGACGGCACCGGACCAGCTTCGGATCGTCGAGGC
Organism: Methylobacterium aquaticum; assembly: GCF_001043915.1. Taxonomy (GTDB): domain Bacteria; phylum Pseudomonadota; class Alphaproteobacteria; order Rhizobiales; family Beijerinckiaceae; genus Methylobacterium; species Methylobacterium aquaticum. The sequence goes on from NZ_LABX01000011.1 coordinate 28,975, forward strand.
GCGCCTGCGCGAGGACGATCGCATTGGAGCATTTTCCGACGAAGTGGATACCGGTTCGTCGTAGAAAATGCGGCAAAATCAAACAGCGAGAGAAGTTTCGCGATGGCAACGCAATCGTGAAGCTTATCTAGCATCTTCGTCAACAACGCCGGGGCGAATTTCGATGGCGGCTTCGCCGATCAGGCGACCGACGACATCGAGCGCCTCGTCACCGGCGACAGCGCCCCGGAGGTCGATCTCGTGATCCGCACCAGCGGCGAGCAGCGCCTCTCCGACTTCCTGCTCTGGGAGAGCGCCTATGCCGAATTGCACGTCACGCCCTGCCCCTGGCCGGATTTCGGCGAGGCGGAACTGGCGGCGGCGATGACGGCGTTTCGCGCGCGGCAGCGCCGGTTCGGCCGGCTGCCGGCGGAGGCGTGAGGCGGGCGGACAGTGGTTGTTCTGCACCCGCTGCGGGCGGTTCGCTGAAGTGGGGATGGAACCAGGAGCAGCGGCTTGGTGCGAAACTCATGAGTTTCGCACCGCCTCCTGGCCGGTGAGGTGTCGGGCCTGCGCCTCTCCCCTGACGCGATGGCGCGCAAACCGGACCTCAAGAGCGCCGCGTCAAAGCGGCGAGGCAGGCGTAACCCAATGCGCCTGTCAGCAGGGTGCAGGCCAGCACGTCCCATAAACCATCGCGAACGAGCGCTGTGATCAGTCCGATGCCGATCAGAACACCCAGGATGGCAGGTGCTGTCCACACCGAGGACCGACCTGCACGGGCTGAGGCAAGCTTCGTCATTCTGCCACACCTAGGAACGCCTGTGCGGCGCCCGCTTCGGTTTCGTCGTTCGAGCGCATTCCACTTTTCCGCCGCCGTACCGCCCACAAATACAAGCCGCCCCCGAGAAGGGCGATCGTGGCCATGTCGAACAGGGCCCAGATGATCTTGAGTGGCAGGCCGCCATAATCGCCGAAATGGAGAGGTTGCGCGACGAACACCGTCTGAACGTACCACGGCATGGCACGCAGATCTGTCAGCGCTCCCGTCGCCGCGTCGATGAGCGCCGGTTTGAGCAGGCGCGCGGTCAGCGGTGTGTCGCCCGCCAAAAACACGGCGTAGTGGTTCGTGCTTGTGAACATCGTGCCCGGATAGGCGATGATCCGCGGCGTCATCGCGGGGGCTGCGGCCTTCGCGGTGGCGACGGCCGCCTCCAGAGACGAGAGAGCGTCTGGACGCGGTGAGTTCCTGTAAGGCGCTGTCATCTCGGCGAGCTGACCGGCCTGCCAGCTTTTGAGGATGAGATCGTCCAGGGCGTTGATGAAGCCTGTCGTTCCGACCACGAGCGTCCAAGTCAGCGCCGTGATGCCGATCAGATTGTGCCAATCGAGCCATCGAATGCGGCGTGCGCGCGAGCGGCGCACGGTGCCGAAGTCCAACTTTTTCATGAATGGCCCGTAGAGCACGGCGCCGGAGACGAGCGCGGCCACGAACAGCACGCCCATGGCACCCAGGAACAGCTTGCCCGGAAGGCCAAGGAACATGTCAACGTGCATCTTCAATAGAAAATGGATCGGCCCCTCGTTCGATTTGAGTTCTTTCAGCACGGCGCCTGTGCGTCGGTCGATCACGATATGGCTGTTGGTGTCAGGGTTGGCCTCGGCGGTCTTGTTCATGCTCAGAACTGCGATATTCGGCTCGTCGCGGTCGAAGCCGACGAATTGGATGACCTCGCCGGGACGATGGGCGAGCGCCGCCTCGACGACGCGGTCGAGGGATACGTGCGGTGTGCCCGGCGGCAATGGGGGCGGCTCGACCTCGTAGCCGAGTGCGTGGTTCAACTCGTGATGGAAGATCAGCGGCAGGCCCGTCAGGCACAACATCAACAGAAAGGTCGTGCAGATCAGGCTCGTCCACGTATGGATGGACGACCAGAATCTGATCATGCGCGGGCGTGACGCCTCTGGGCTGGTCACGGTCAACGTTCGATTCGTCATCCCTAGAAGTCCATCTGAGCCGAGACGAGATAGGTCCGTGGATTGCCGAACGTGAGAAGCCCTTCGGCGGCTGCGGCCCAGTAGTTCGTCCCGGCGACGTTCTCCACGGTGGCGCGCAGCGTCACCGGCTTGCCCCAGGGGCCGAGGACCGTGTAGCGCAGGCCGAGATCGACCCGGGTCCAGTCTGGAATGCGTTGCAGGTTGCCCTGATCGTAGAATTGCGACGATGTGTGGATCAGGCGCCCGGTCAGCGTCAGGCCCTGTGCGAACCATGGCGGCAGATCGTACTCGCCGTAGAGGTTGGCCGTGGTCACCGGGACGCCCGGTGCGACCTTCCCGTCGAACGCCCCGCCTTCGGTGCGAACCAGGCGCCCATCCGTGAAGGCCACGCCACCAATCAGGCGTAGTCCAGGCACGACTTCACCGAACAGGCTCAGTTCGATCCCCCGGTTCCGCTGCAGGCCGTTGAGTGCGAAGTTTCGCGTCGTCGGGTCTTGGAAAGCGTTGGGCTTGTTGATCTCGAACAGGGCGGCGCTCACACCGACCGTGCCGAAATCGTACTTCACCCCCACTTCCTTCTGGTCGGCGATGGTCGGGGGCAGCGCTTGGTTCGCATTGCTCGCCGTGGACGGTGCTGCGCCGGTCGAGAGCAGGCCCTCGATGTAGTTGCCGTAGACGGAGAGCCGCTCCAGCGGCTTGACGACGAGGCCGATCGCAGGCGTCCATGCCGCCTTGTCGTAGCGCGATGTCGCGTCGCCGAAGGTCGGGCTCCCGGGCGTGAAGTCGTAGCCCTTGGTTCCGATCTGCTGGAACCGGCCGCCGACCGTGAGCAGCACGCGCTCGTCGAGGGACGCCAGGGTGTCGGTCAGGGCAACGCTGCGATTGATGATGAGCGAGCCCCGGGCATTGCCGATGGCGATGTCCCGGTAGGGCGGCTGTGGCATCGGCAACGGATCGTCGAGGGTCGACGTGCCACCGGGCAGGAACTGAATGGCCTTGGGATAATCGGTCGTGGTCCAGTAGCCCGCGGCGGAGAGCGTCGCGCGATGGGCGATCGGCCCCGTCGCGAACCGTGTCCTTATGCCGGTCTCGGCGGTGGAGGCGGTGCTGATATAGTTCTGCCGCACGAACAGCGCATCGACATCCCCGGCCGACGTGGTGAGAGTCGGGAAGTTGGCCAGCGCGCTTTCCCGGGTCGTGCGTGTGCCGAAAGCGGCGTAGACCGTGGTGTCCGCGGTGAGGTCGTACTCCGCCCGGACGGCGCCGAACCGGGTCTGCGTCCGCTGGAACTCGTAGGGTTGGTTCTGGTTCAGGGTCAGGTCGGGCGCCCTGGGGATCTCGATGCCTGGCGCAACGCCCAGGAACGAGCGGCTCTGTCGAGAGTCGTTGCTCTGGTAGCCGAGATCCGCCGTGATGCGGACCCGCTCGCCGCGGTAATCGGCGCCGATTGAGCCGAACCCGAACTCCAGACGCTCGCGGTCGATGGCCGATTCGCCCCTGCGGTACACGCCGTTGACGCGCATGCCCCATTCTTTCGCCTCTCCGAACCGTCGTCCCACATCCACGGCCGTCCCGAATTGGCTCCGGGAGACGAAGAACGGCGTGATCCGGGTCAGCGGCTCGTCGTCGGCGCGCTTGGGGATCAGGTTGATGCTGCCGCCGATGCCGCCCTGCGGAGAGATGCCGTTGACAAGGGCGCTCGCCCCCTTCAGCACCTCGACGCGCTCGACGTTGTAGAGGGACGGTCGACGGCGATCGACGAGCCCGTAGAGCCCGTCGAAGGCAACATCGCTGGCATAGACCGGGAAGCCGCGGATGTAGAACTGATCGCCTGCCGCGCTGGTGGCCGATGAGATCGCGCGGACTGAAGGATCGTTGGTCACGACATCGATCAGACTCTGGGATTGCTGATCGCGGATCAGGGCGTCGGTGTAGCCCGTGGTGCTGAAGGGCGTGTTGAAGACGGTTCCGTTGCCGAGAACGCCGACCCGTGTGCCGCTCCCCACCAGCCCGCCGGCATAGGGCGGCGGCGGCGGGCCGATGATTCGGGTCGGCGCGCGGTCGGTCGCGGCACCTTCGATCTCAATCTGTTCGAGCGCGATGCTTTCCTGTGCGCTGGCCGCATCGCTGACGACCCCCGCCAAGAGCGTCCCGAGCAAAGCGACCCGCACGGCCCTGTGCCAGTGCACCCCCGAATCTTCCTGCATCGATGCCTCACGCCTCACTCCGGCAACGTCAGGCTGCCGGCTTGGCCAATCTCCCTAGACAAGGCCGCAAGCGGCGCGGTATCGAATTCATGCGAAGAATACGCCTGACGTGCTGGGAGCTGGAGGATGTGGGGCGAAATCGAGCAATCGTTGCTGAAATACACAATCGAATTCGATTGATTATAAACTTCTGAATCGCCCTGGCGTGTTGGCCGTTGGCGCATGCAACTTGAGATTATGAGACGTCACGTTGGCGACTGAGGCAACGACGGATCCATGAACGCCGAACGAACCTGCTCTGTCATCGTTGCAACGGACGAGATCCTCCGTGCGGACCGGGATCGAGACACGATCATGCGCCAGTCCGATTACGACGCCTTCAAGGGCGAGTATGAGAGCACCGACATGCTCTGGGTTTACCTGTGCGTGAGTGGCGGGGGGCGTCTTCTTCGCAAGAGCCGTAGCCAGATGCTCGACGGGCTCTTCCTGCCCGGTCGCGTGGGCCTGGGGGCGCCCTACGGTGGTGGCGAAGGTTTCGGGCCGGCGATGCGGCTCATCGCCCTGGGACTGACTCAACGACGCCTGGAGCGGCTCGTCACGGAGCTTCCGACGGGCAGCCTGGATATGACGGGTCTCGCTTCGACCTATCACGACGATGCGCTGTTGACCGCGACCATCACCGCGATGTGGGAGCAGTGTGGTCTCCACGGCTTCGCGACGACCTTCTTCGATCACGCCCTGGCCATCGTGGTTCACCGGCTCGGTCAGCCATCGACGCTTCCCGCGCGCACCAGGCCCCGTGGGCTCTCGAAGCGGCAGATTGCGGACGTGATCGCCTTCATCGAGGCCGACCTGAGTGCGGATCTGCGCGTGGCGGATCTCGCCCGCGTCGCCGGGTTGAGCCCGTATCATTTCAGTCGGTGCTTTCAGATGACGACAGGCTTGCCTCCCTATGCCTTCATCACTCGCCGTCGTCTCGACCGTGCGGCGGAGCTGCTGCTGGACTCGCGCATGTCGGTCGCATCGATCGCGAGCCTCGTCGGGTATTCCGATCCGAGCCAGTTCGCGGCGGCATTCAAGCGCTACAAGTCTGTTTCGCCCTTGTCGTGGCGGCGCGCGCAATAAAGCTCAAATTTTTCCAAATATTATTTTGTAAGTTAATATTTCTGATCGATTTACCGCGTCTCGCAAACCCGATGGATCGGCTATTCCTAAGCCAAATCTGATATCAACGGTCGTTTTCAACGACCGT
>NZ_LABX01000110.1 GCF_001043915.1 Methylobacterium aquaticum
GACCTTTGGTTCCGGTCTCGAATTTTCGCCTAGCCCAAGTTCCTGGCCATCAGGGCTTGGCGTCGACAATTCAAGATGGAGTCAAAAGCCGCATCGATCTCGGACCTGCCCGAGATCGAATCGATGCGTCAGCATCCTGGGCCGTTGGTATACCGTAACATCGAACGATGAGCAGCCGCTTAATCCTAATGGCCGGCTGCCATGATCTCCGGCGCCTCCGGCGCCGGAGAGGTGTTGCAGGGTCAATACTTGCGCACGAGCGGCATCATCGGAGGCGGCGGCGGCTCGTAAGCGGCCACGACCGGCGCCCCGAACATCCAGCGCATGCCGAGCTTGACGTCGTGGGCCTCGATGTCCCGCACCTTGATCGGCGTCAGGGTGGTGCCGCAGAAGCAATTGAGTACGCCGGTGCTGCCCTCGCCCATATTGAGGTAGCGGTAGGCGAGTTCGAGCTTCAGGTTCGGCGTGACGGCGTAGGACAGGCCGGCATGCAGGGCCCAGGCGAAGCTCGTCTTCATCTGGTTCTTGTAGCTGCCGCCGCTGATCCGGGTCGGCGCCCCGGCGGTTCCCCAATCGGGATTGTCGGCATAGGTGTAGGTCGTGTTGATCTGGCTCGTCTCCGACACGCCGGAGAAGCGGTGGAACGCGGCGCCCACGCCGGCGCCGACGAACGGCGTGATGCCGTAATAGGTGCCGAGATCGGCGTAGCCGTTCACCATGACGACCGCGGCGGAGTAATTGCCGTTGGTGGCCTCGTAGGTGGTGTTGTCGTTCAGACGCAGCCCGTTCTCGTCGGTGCTCGTGTCTTTCCACTTGTAGTGGTCGTTGGTGTGGAAGCCGCTGGAGAAGCGGTACTCACCGGTCACGTCGCCGCGCAGCCAGGAATTGAACTGGTAACCGACGCCGATGCCGGCGAAGGCGCCGCCGCCGAGATCGGAGTTGTAGTAGTTGATCACGTCCGGGCTCGGTACGGTCGAGAGCTTCGGCGTGCTGTAGATGCTGGCGCCGACATCGCCGCGCAGATACCAGCCGCCGCCGAATTCCACCGGCGGGGGCGGCAGCGGCGGCGGAGGCGGCAGCAGACCGAGGTCGGCAGCGTGGACGAGCGCCGGGGCGGCCACGCTCGCAGCGAGCGTGATGATGCGCGCCAGCGCGAGTGGCTTGCTACGGCCCATGACGGTTCCTTGTTGCGAAGGGCCGCGATGAGATCGGGCGGCCGTTCCGGAAGACGTCATGACTGTCGCCGGGTTCGGTAAACCCCCGCTTAACGTTAAGCCTTAGGGCTGAGAAAGTCTTGCATCTGATTGATTCGTGGCCGCAATCGAGAAGCGGGCCGGACAATGCGAGTACGGCCGGTCAATCCTGCGAGAGACGCATCAGGCGTTCGCGCTTCGGCGGCAACGCGGGCGGTGCGGAGGCTGTCGGCGCCTCCGCTCCCGGGAGGGGCGGTCAGGCCGCGACCTTGCGCAGGGCCTCGACCACGTCGTCGACCACCCGCACCACGAGGTCGCGGTCGTCACCTTCGGCCATCACGCGGATCACCGGCTCGGTGCCCGAGGGCCGGATGACGAGGCGCCCGCCCTCTCCCAGGCGCTGGCGTGCGCCCTCGATCGCGGTGACGACGGCATCCTGGCGCAGGGGCTCGCCGCCGCTGCGATAGCGCACGTTCTTGAGCACCTGCGGCAGCGGATCGAAGCAGTGGCAGACCTCGCTCACCGGGCGCTGCTGGCGCTGCACCACCGAGAGGAGCTGGAGCGCCGCCACCAGACCGTCGCCCGTGGTGGCGTAGTCCGACATGATGATGTGGCCGGATTGCTCGCCGCCGAGATTGTAGCCGTGCTCGCGCATGTGCTCCAGCACGTAGCGATCGCCGACCGCGGTGCGGACCATGCCGAGGCCCAGACCGCCGAGATAGCGCTCGAGGCCGAGATTCGACATGATCGTGGCGACGATGCCATTCTTCGAGAGACGGGCATCCTCCTGCCAGGAGCGGGCCACCACCGCCATGAGCTGGTCGCCGTCGACCCGCTGGCCCTTCTCGTCCACCACCAGCACCCGGTCGGCGTCGCCGTCCAGAGCGATCCCGATATCGGCGCGCAGCTCGCGCACCTTGGCGACCAATGCCTCGGGCGCCGTCGAGCCGACGTCGCGGTTGATGTTGAAGCCGTCCGGGTCGGTGCCGATCGAGATCACCTCGGCGCCGAGTTCCCACAGGGTCTCGGGCGCCACCCGGTAGGCGGCGCCGTTGGCGCAATCGACCACCACCCGCAGGCCGTCGAGGGTCAGGTTGCGCGGCAGGGTGCGCTTGGCGAACTCGATGTAGCGGGCATGCACGCTCTCGATGCGCTTCGCCCGGCCGAGATCGGTGGAGCCGGCGAGCTTCGTTTGCAGATCGGCGTCGATCAGGTGCTCGATCTCGCGCTCGACCTCGTCGGAGAGCTTGAACCCGTCCGGGCCGAAGATCTTGATGCCATTATCCTCGAACGGGTTGTGCGAGGCCGAGATCATCACCCCGATATCGGCGCGCATCGAGCGGGTCAGCATCGCGACGGCCGGCGTCGGCATCGGGCCGAGCAGCAGCACGTCCATGCCCACCGAGGTGAAGCCCGCCACCATCGCGGTCTCGATCATGTAGCCCGACAGGCGGGTGTCCTTGCCGATCACCACGCGGTGGCGGTGATCTCCGCGCTGGAACACGAGCCCGGCGGCCTGCCCGACCTTGAGCGCGAGTTCCGGCGTGATCACGCCGTTGGCCCGGCCCCGGATGCCGTCGGTCCCGAAATACTTGCGCACGGTTGTCATCTCCCTGTCCCGTTCCGGGTCATCCCGGTCCCCGGCACGCGGCGTTGCGCAAGGCCGATGCCGCCGCTTCGGGCCGACGCGGTCCCACGTGGTCCGGGTTGGTTTGGTCTGGGTTATTTTGAGGCTGCTGCGCAAGAGAGCGGTGCAACAGAACCGTGCAAGAGAAAGGGGCGGCGGGATCCCTCCCGCCGCCCCCTCCATCGCAATCCGACATTCTATGCGCTCCAGAGCACGGCCCGATCAGTTTGCAATCGGGCAGTGCTCTAGATCTTTGATTTTGCCGCATTTTCTACGACGAACCGGGATCCACTTGGTCGGACCATGCCCGAGCGCCGCTCAGGCTTGGGGCTGCGGCTCATAGCCGCCGTCATTCTCCCGCGGCCGGCCGCGGCCGGCGGACGGGACCGGCGAGCCACGCGACGGATTCGTCGGGTAGTCGCCGGCGTCGCGCACCGGGGGCTTGCCGTCGAGCAGATCACGGATCTCGTCGCCCGACAGGGTCTCGTATTCGAGCAGACCGCGGGCCAGCGCCTCAAGGTCGGCGCGCCGCTCCTCGAGAATGCGGCGGGCATCCTGGAGGCCGGCCTCGACGAGGCGGCGGACCTCGGCGTCGATCTTCTGGGCGGTGGCCTCCGACACGTTCTGCTGCCGGTTGACCTGCATGCCGAGGAAGACCTCGTCGTTGTTCTCGCCATAGGCGACGGTGCCGAGTTCGGGCGAGAAGCCCCAGCGGGTCACCATCATGCGGGCGAGCCGGGTGGCCTGCTCGATGTCCGACTGGGCGCCGGAGGTGACCTTGTCGTGGCCGAAGATCATCTCCTCGGCGACGCGGCCGCCCATCATGATGGCGAGGCGCGAGGTCATCTGCTCGAAGGACATCGACAGCTTGTCGCGCTCCGGGAGCTGCATGACCATGCCGAGCGCCCGGCCGCGGGGGATGATCGTCGCCTTGTGGACGGGATCGGTGGCCGGGACATTGAAGGCCACGATGGCGTGGCCGCCCTCGTGATAGGCGGTCAACCGCTTCTCGTCCTCGGTCATGACGAGGGTGCGCCGCTCGGCACCCATCATCACCTTGTCCTTGGCATCCTCGAACTCGTGCATCGTGACGATGCGCTTGCCGCGGCGGGCCGCCAGCAGGGCCGCCTCGTTGACGAGGTTCATCAGGTCGGCGCCCGAGAAGCCGGGAGTGCCGCGGGCGATCACCTTCAGGTCGACGTCAGGCGAGAGCGGGACCTTGCGGACATGGACGCGCAGAATGCGCTCGCGGCCGATCACGTCCGGGTTCGGCACGATGATCTGGCGGTCGAAGCGACCGGGGCGCAGCAGGGCCGGGTCGAGCACGTCGGGGCGGTTGGTCGCCGCGATGATGATGATGCCCTCGTTGGCCTCGAAGCCGTCCATCTCGACGAGGAGCTGGTTGAGGGTCTGCTCGCGCTCGTCGTTACCGCCGCCGAGGCCCGCGCCGCGATGCCGGCCGACGGCGTCGATCTCGTCGATGAAGATGATGCAGGGGGCATTCTTCTTCGCCTGGTCGAACATGTCGCGGACGCGGCTGGCGCCGACGCCGACGAACATCTCGACGAAGTCCGAGCCCGAGATGGTGAAGAACGGCACGTTGGCCTCGCCCGCGACCGCCCGGGCGATCAGGGTCTTGCCGGTGCCGGGGGGGCCGACCAGCAGCACGCCGCGGGGGATCCGCCCGCCGAGGCGCTGGAACTTCTGCGGGTCGCGCAGGAACTCGACGATCTCCTGAAGATCTTCCTTCGCCTCGTCGACGCCCGCCACGTCCTCGAAAGTGACGCGGCCATGGGCCTCGGTCAGCAGCTTCGCCTTGGACTTGCCGAAGCCCATGGCCCGGCCGGCGCCCGACTGCATCTGGCGCGACAGGAAGATCCAGGCGCCGATGAACACCAGGATCGGCAGCCAGTTCACGAGCAGCGCGATGAACCACGGGGTGTTGTCCGACGGCGGACGGGCCGTGATGGTCACGCCCTTGCCCTGGAGCTTCGACACCAGCGAGGGGTCGTTCGGCGCGTAGGTCGTGAAGGTGCCGCCGCTCGTGTAGGTCCCGCTCACCTCCTGGCCGGAAATGACCACGCTCTGGATACGGCCCTGCTCGGCATCAGTCAGGAGTTGGCTGTAGGCGATCTCCCCGCCGCCCGAGCGGTGACCTGGGTTCTGGAACAGGGTCACCAGGGCCAGCACCAGCAGGAAGATGACGACCCACAGGGCGAAATTGCGGAAATTGGGGTTCATCGAAGAGTCAATCCCTGAGGAGCGCGGCGCGTGCGGGCGTGCTGGGTTGGGGCACCGGCACTCGGATGGCAATGTAGGCACCCGCCCGGGGCTTGCCAAGTAATCGCCGGCGCCTGCGGCGCCGCAGACCGCCCGTCTTACCGAAACGTCAGGCCGGATGCGGTCTCGATGGGCGCCGTGGCGGCGCCGGGCTCAGGCTCAGCCGGCCGGCGCCGGCCGCGAGGAGCAGGCCCGCGACGGTCCGCCGGCAGGGGATGCCCTCCCGCAGGGCTGGCAGGACTTCGCCGAGGACGATCCGCTCCAGTTGCCCCAGGCGCGGCGGATCGGCCGCGGCGTCCTCGCGCAGGGCCGTGACGGCAAGGCCGACGACCCGCAAGGCGACCGCCTCCGGCAGGGTCGCCAGGCCGGCCCCGTCGAGGATCAGGGTTCCGTGCCCGTCCGGCCCGGACCGTCGAAGATCGCTGAGGGCCGACGCTGCGGCCTGCGCCAGGGCGGCCTCGTCGCGGCGCAGGCGCCCGGCGAGGCGGACCAGGCGCCCGGGCGTCAACCCCTCCTCGGCCAGGAGCGGCATGAGGCGCCGCAGGCGGGCGCGGCCGAAGCGCGGATCGGCGTTGGAGGGGTCGCGCACGAACGGCCAGCCCTGGCTGTCGCAGGTGGCGACGAGGCGGGCCTTCGGCACGCCGAGGAAGGGCCGGCCGAGGGTCACGCCGTCGAGGGCGCGGGCCGGGGCCATGCCGGCGAGGCCGGCCGGACCGGAGCCGGCGCAAAGGCGCATCAGCACGGTTTCGGCCTGATCGTCGAGGGTATGGGCGGTGAGGACGAGATCGGCGCCGGCCTCCCGGGCCAGACCGGCAAGCAGCCGGTAGCGTGCCGCCCGGGCCGCCTCCTGGAGGTGCGCCGCCGGCTTCGGGCCGGTCCAGGCGAGGATGCGATGGGCGAGGCCGAGCCGGGCGGCCAGGGCCGCCACCGCCTGCGCCTCGACCGCCGAGGCGGGACGCAGGCCGTGATCGACGGTGGCGACGATCACCGGAAGCCCCCGCGGGACCAGGGCGGCACAGCCCATCAGCGCCGTCGAATCGGGCCCGCCGGACACCGCCAGCACGCCGCCTCGATACACCGAGCCCGGCCCGATCCAGGGTCCGAGGAGCGCGGCGCCCTCGGCCGGGCCAAGCGGGTCAGCGCCGAGGCAATCGGCGCCGGGAACGGACCAGTCCGGGCGGCTCACACCGCCTCGCTCACGCGGCGCAGCGCGCGCGCCGCTGCTCCCGGTCGACCCCCTGCTTCACGGTCGCGGAGGCTTGCGGGAACTTGCGCTCCAGCTCGGCCAGGGTGGCGCAGGCTTGCTCGCGGGCTCCGAGCGCGTTGAGCGAGGCGCCGAGCTTCAGCATCGCGTCCGGCGCCTTGCGCGAGCGGGCGTAATCGGTCGAGACCTTCAAGAACTGCTCGGCCGCCTCGCGGGTGCGGTTGCGTTGCAGGTAGCTCTCGCCGAGCCAGTAGGTCGCGTCCGGCACCAGGGCGTCGCGGGGATGCGACTGGATGAACTGGCGCAGGCTCATCTCCGCCTGCTCGTACTGGCGTTGCAGCACGTAGGCGTAGGCGGCCTCGTAATCCGCCTTGGCGTCGCCGGTGCCGGTGGCGGCGACGCTGGCCGAGGGCCGCGCGACCGGGGCCGGCGCGGCGGTGGCCGGGCGGGGCGGCGGGCGCAGATCCACCGGCTCGCCGTAATCGGGCGCCTGGTCGTCGATCGCGGCGCGGGGCGGCGCAAGGGCGGCCGAGGCGCTCGGCGTCGCGGGGGCGGACGACCGCGGCGCCTGGGACGGCGTCGTCGCGCCAAGGGTCTGCGGCGCGCCCGGCGCGTCGGGATTCTGCGACGGGTCGAAGGCGTCGCTGCGCTTGTGGGGCTTGGCCGGCGGGGTCGAGGCCGCCGGCTTCTGCCCGCCCTTCGACTCCTGGAAGCGGAACTCGACGTCCTCCTGGAACTTGCGCAGCTGTTCCTTGAGCTGGCGGTTCTCGTACTGGAGCGACTCGATCTGGCCGGCCATCTGGCGCGACTGGTTCTCCAGCCGGTTGAGGCGCACCACGAACTCGGCGGCGTCCTGGGCCGCGACCGGGCACGCGGCAGCGAGAGCCAGCCCGGAGACGGCGAGGGGGGCGAGGAGCAGGCGGCGAAGCATGGCGGGGCGCATCACGGCTCGGGTCAGGCGGCGGGTCCGCACTCGGGAGGGCGGGTTAGCAGATGCCTCCGCTCCCGGCAAAACGGACGGCGCGGGCCGTCCGGTTGACCTGAGCGGACTTGCGTTGACAGGCCAACGCTTCGTCCGCTTAGGCTCTTGGTCATCGCCGATTCTTGCCGCCGAACCGGTGACCACGTCGGCGAAATCTGCGTGGGGAAAGGGACGGCGCAAGCCGTCCCGCTCGCCTCGGACGACACGGGAGCGGCATGCCGCCCCGGTCCTCACGAGCCGGCGCCGCCATCCAGCACCGTGACGGCACGGCGGTTCTGCGACCAGCACGAGATGTCGTTGCACACCGCCACCGGCCGCTCCTTGCCGTAGGAGACGGTGCGGATGCGGTTCGCCCCGATGCCGCGCGAGGCGAGGTAGTCCCGCACCGCCTGCGCCCGGCGGGCGCCGAGAGAGAAGTTGTATTCGCGGGTGCCGCGCTCGTCGGCATGGCCCTCGATCAGGAAGGTGTAGCGCGGGTAGCGCGACAGCCATTGCGCCTGCTTGTCGAGGGTGGCGGTGGCGGTGGTGGTCAGGTCGGTCGAGTCGGACTCGAAGAACACCCGGTCGCCGACATTGACCACGAAATCCTGCGCGCTTCCCGGCGTCGCAGCCCCGCCGCGGCCACCGGCCCCGTAGGCCGCCGAGGCGTCGGCGAGATCGTTGTTGCTCGCGCAGGCCGCCATCGACAGGGCGAGCCCGAGGGCGGCGGTGATCTTGAGCGCGCGCAGGGGCGCGAGCGGCAGCGGCATCGACTGGCAACTCCTCTGGCGGCCCCGGAAAGCCGCACCCGGCGGGGTCCGAGCCGCACCACGCGCCCGGCGACGCCGCTTCCCAACATAGGATCGTGCCTAAGCAGACTTGCGTTGGCAGGCCAACGCTTCGCCCGCTTAGGGTCTTGTTTGATCGCAGATTTTTGCCGCCGAACCGGTGACCACTTCGGCGAAATCTGCTTAGCCCTGGCTGGTTAAGCGAAGGTTCCGTCATGCGTGACGGGGCCTTGCCTCCCCGGCCGAACCGCCAGGCTCCCATCGGCCGGGCCGAGACCTCGAGCCGAACCCCGACACTCGTGCAGGGCGGCCCCAGACACCGTTGAAATACGGCTACGCTGCGGCGCGACAGGCGCTCACGGCACGCGATCGGCGCATGCTGCATTATGGCAACACCTCGGCTTGCCGCCGTTGTGGCGCGGTTAACCAAGACCGCGGGCCGTTACCGGATCGACGACCGGGAGTCACCCGCGATGCCCGCCCCCCTGCCCTCGCCCCGGATGTCCGCAAAGGTCCCGGCGCCCTGCCTGCTGATCGTCGAGGACAGTGCCATGCTGCTCGAGCTGCTGGTGATCCTGTGCGCGCAGCACGGCGTCGCGACGATGACCGCGTCGAGTGGCGAGGCGGCCCTGGCCCTGCTGCGCCAGCACGGGGAGCGGATCGACTGGCTTCTCACCGACATCCGGCTCCCGGGCGCCGTCGATGGCTGGGCCGTGGCTGAGGTCTACCGGCAGATCCGGCCGCACCGACCGGTGATCTATGCCTCGACCGCCGCCACCCTGACGCATCCGGCGGTGCCGGGCAGCACCGTCGTCACGAAGCCCTTCGCAATCGCCGACCTCCTGCGCCTCATGCGGATGATGGCGAGCGAGCGTGACGTCCCCGGGGTCGCGGCCTCAGCAGATGTCGGCGGAACGGTCACCGGTTCGCAGGAATCTGCTTAGGCGGTCGCCCGCTCGCGCCGCGCCAGCTTCGCGGCTTCGAGCCGCATCACGGCCTCGTCAGGCGCGAGGAGTGGCGCCTGCCGGCCGATGCGGAGGGCCTCGTCGAGGATCGCGACCGCCTCAGCCCAGGCGCCGGGCCAGAACAACGCGGCGGCCTCGGCCGCGTCGGCAGCGGTCCGGGCATCGATCTCGCCGGCGAAGAGGGCGGCGCGGGCCGCCGCCGCCGCGCGGGCGCCGCGGACCCAGGTTCCCTGGCAGCCGGCGGCCTCGGCCAGCGAGCCAGCCGACCATGCGGCGTGGCGCACCACCGTCACGGCCCGCTCCAGGTCCGGCGCGGCCCGGCAGGCGGCGGCGTGCTGCGGCAGCCCGGCCCGCTCCAGCACCGGCGGCAGCAGACGGCGCACGCCCTCGCGCACCAGGTAGGCGGTGCGGGCCGCCTCGACAGCCTCGGAATCGGCGGAACCGGCGAGGCGCAGCACGAAGGCCATCAGCCGCGGCCGCTCGGCATCCGGCATGGCGTCGTTGAGGCCGAGTGCGTAGGCGGCGAGCGGCCCCGAGAAGCAGGGCGGACAATCCGCCGAGGAGCGGATCGCCCGATAGGGCAGCCCGGCCGCCACCACGGCCGCCTCGTTGATGCAGGTCCCGCCATCCGGCCCCGGGAAGACATGCGAGCCCGGCAGAAGCCGCCAGTTCAGGATCGGGTCGAAGAGGCCGGACATGGAATCCCCCGCCTGGGTTTCAGGGATCGGTCAGGGGCGAAACTGGCAGGGTTTCCGGCCGGCGGCGAGCCCCCTTCGTCAGGACGGAAATCCGGTCGCGGCGGACGGACCGGCTGCGGCATCGCGGCCCTGGCCCCGAAGGGCTTGCCAAATTAGAACGGAGAGTGAACATTAACCCTGGCGGGCATCTGAGCCAGGATGTCCGATCATCGGGAACAGAGGACCGGCATGACGCGCTACCGCTTCCACTGCACCAACGGCTCCGAGTGCATCCTCGATGCCGAGGGCAGCCTCGTCCGTGGTCCGGCCGCCCTCGCCCGCCGCGCTCGGACCGTCGCCGAGGCGACGATGCGGAGCATTGGCGCCGCCGACTGGGCCGAGTGGCGGGTGAGCGTGCACGACCTGAACGGGCAGCGCGTCTGGGTCGAGCCGTTCGTGACGCATGATCTGTCGGGAGAGGACGCGGCTTTGGCGGCCTGAGGGTCGGGCGGGCGCCCGCCCAACCGGTCATTCGCTCGCCAGGAAGGTGTCGTAGACGGCGCGGATCCGCGGCAGGTCGGCCGCCGCCGTCCACGCCTCGACGATGCTCCGATAGGCCGGGCCCGGCCGCTCGGCCGCCAGCACCGCATCGATGCGCGCCACCACCGCCCGGCCCCAGGGCGTGCCGGCGCACATCACCCGGGCGAAGACCGGTTCCCGGTTCTCTTCCGCGAAGGGCAGGCCCACGAAGGCGCCCGGCTCACCGATCTGCCGGGCGTTGTAGGCCGCGATGCTGGAGAATTCGACGAGGTAGTCGAGCCGGTCGTTCAGCAGCATGCGGAACGCCTCGCCGAACTCGGAATGGGTCTGCCCCGGCGGGTATTGCCGAAACAGCGCGTCGACCGACGGCGCGATCGCGCGGTTGCGCAGCACGCTGGTGCGCAAGTCGCGATGGTCCGTCAGCAGGGCATGCAGGGACAGG
The DNA here is from genome assembly GCF_001043915.1 of Methylobacterium aquaticum. Taxonomy (GTDB): domain Bacteria; phylum Pseudomonadota; class Alphaproteobacteria; order Rhizobiales; family Beijerinckiaceae; genus Methylobacterium; species Methylobacterium aquaticum. The sequence goes on from NZ_LABX01000110.1 coordinate 10,678, forward strand.
GGCTCGAGCCCCTCGAAGCGGGCGCGCTTGGAGGCCGGCACGATGATGCGCAACGGATAGAACATCGCCACCGGCCGCGAGAACGCCGCGAAGCCTTCGCGCTCGGGCGTTCTCACGCCACCGACGAAGCACCAGGTCTCGCCGTTCTTCAGCGAGGTGATGATGCGGGGGAACGGGACGTTCAGCGTCGAGGAACTGTATCCAGTCAGCCGGTCGCTCAGAAGATGCCGGATCCGGTCGAAGATGCCGCCGTCGCGGTTCTCGCCCTCGGTGATCATGTAGGGCGGGGCATCGTAGACCGACCACGTGATCCGGTCGTCCTCGGCACGCGCCGGCCCCAGAGCCCCGAACGCGAGCGCGATGACCAGACCGGCGAGAGAGCGCCGCTTTACCATGATGTATCCTGTGGTGGTCCGAGGCCAGCGACCCGTCAATGCAGGTTTCGACTTCAAGATCGGGTTAATCGTCTGACGCCATCGCCGGGAGCCTTTGGTCAGGTATCTTACAGTCAAGTCGTGACCTGACTGGTGGACGGTGTGGCGGAGCATTCATTCCGGCTTCCGGCCCGGTCCGCCCCGTGGCTCGCCAGAGCGATCGCCGAGCGGGTCGTCGAGCCCGTCGCCCATCCCTGTCAATCGCTCGCCAGGAAGGCGTCGTAGACGGCGCGGATCCGCGGCAGGTCCTCCGGCGCAGTCCAGGCTTCGACGATGCTCCGGTAGGCCGGGCCCGGCCGCTCGGCCGCCAGAACCGCGTCGATGCGCGCCACCACGGCGCGGCCCCAGGGGGTGCCCGCGCACATCACCCGGGCGAAGACCGGATCGGGACTCTCGGCGAAAGGCAGGCCGACGACATCGTCCGGTCGGGCGATCTGCCGGATGTGATAGGCCGTGATGCTGGAGAAATCGACCAGGTAGTCGAGCCGGCCGCTCAGCAGCATGCGATACGCTTCGATGAAGCGGGCATAGGTCTGCCCGGGCGGGTATTGCCGAAACAGGGCATCGACCGCTGGCGCGATGGCGCGGTCGCGCAGCACGCTGGTGCGCAAATCGCGGTGCTCGCTCAGAAGGCTGCGCAGGGAGAGCGGCTCCAACGCCGCGAAGCGGGCACGTTTGGACGCCGGCACGACGATGCGCAGGGGATAGAACATCGCCACCGGCCGCGAGAACGCCGCGAAGCCCTCGCGCTCGGCCGTCCTCACGCCGCCGACGAAGCACCACTCGTCGCCGTTCTTGAGCGAGGTGACAATGCGCGGGAACGGCACCGTCACGCGCGTGACGACGTAGTCGGTCAGCCGCGCCGTCAGGAGATCGCGGATTCGGTCGAAGATGCCGGTCCCGCGGTGCTCGCCCTCGGTGATCGTGAAAGGCGGCGCATCGAAGACCGGCCAGGTCAACGGAAGCTCCCCGGCCCAGGCCGGTTCCTGGACGGCGAGGCCGAGCGCGACGATCAGACTGGTCAGACCGCGCCGCTTCACCATGGTGGTTCCCGTAAACCCGTTAGACCACTAATGAATGGCAGTCGTCTCTTCAAGATCGGGTTAATCGCCCCGGAGTCAGTCGACGGCAAGTGTCTTGAGGCAACGGTATCGCGATCGGGGGACCCGGCCGGTTCCTCGCGGCCGGGGCGCCACGATCCCCGCACCCCGTCGCTGGTCAGACTTTCTAAAAATTTCTGCCGATGCTACGACAAGCATCGGCGATAATGCAAGACTCTCCGCACACCACCCAGCCGCCTCGGAGAGCATCGTCAAACGGAGCGGAATCCAGTTCGTCGTCGACAATTGAGACAGATATCGACGGAACCATGAAATCAACGCGACTTACCGAGTCTGGTCCTAGCGTTCAGACATCTCGAACTTGACGAAATTGGAGAGCGGACCACACATTCGGTGCCGGCACCCGTTGGCATCACCTTCGTTCATACGATCTCCGACGGATCGCCTCGCGATGCGGAGATCGGCTTCGCTCAGGCGTGTGGAGCCGACGGTTCCACCGCGCCGGCTGGCGATCCGACGTCCGAAGATGCTGACGCATCGATTCGATCTCAGGCAGGCTCGAGATCGACGCGGCCGTTAACTCCATCGCGAATTGTCGATGCCAAGCCCAGATGTCCGGGATTGTGGGCTTGGCGAAAATTCGAGAACGGCACCAAAGGTCGTTTCCAACGACCGTTGGTATGATTCCTCGTCAATCATGTTTGTCGCCGAATCGGCGACGGCTCGGCGAAACGCCCTCAGGAGAAGACCCGTGATCGTCTGTTTCGGCTCCCTCAACGCCGACCTGGTCTTCCGGCTGCCGGAGATCCCGCGCTCGGGCCAGACCCTGCTGGCCGACGGTCTAGCCGTGCAGGCGGGCGGCAAGGGCGCGAACCAGGCCGTGGCCGCGGCACGGGACGGGGCGGCGGTCGCGATGGCCGGGGCCGTCGGCAGCGACGCCCTCGCCGAGGTGGCGCTCTCCGGCCTGCGCGAGGCGGGCGCCGACATCGCGCGGGTCCGCAGCCTGGCGGCGGCGACGGGCTGCGCCTCGATCTGGATCGACGCGGCGGGCCGCAATCGCATCGCGGTGGCGCTCGGGGCGAACGCGCAGGCCCGGGCGGACCAGATCACCGATGCCGATCTCGCCCGGGCGACGTCGCTTCTGCTCCAGATGGAGGTCGCGATGCAGGAGACCGCCGCGCTCCTGCGGCGGGCCCGGGCGCTGGGCCTGCGCGCGATCCTCAACCTCGCCCCGGCCCTGCCGCTCGACACCGATACGCTGCGGCTTGCCGGCCTTCTCGTCGTCAACGAGGACGAGGCGGAGGCGACCGCCCTGCGGCTCGGCTGCGCGCCGGAGGCGACCGCCTTGCGGGCGGCCCTCGGCATCGACGTGGTCCGCACCCTCGGCGAGGCCGGCTCGGAGGCGGCGACGCAGGACGGCGCCTGGCACGTCCCCGCCCGGGTGATCGACCCCGTCGATACCACCGCGGCGGGCGACTGCTTCGTCGGCGTCCTGGCGGCGGCGCTCGATCGCGGCGCACCGTTGCGCGCGGCGATGGAGCGGGCGAGCGTCGCGGCGGCCCTCGCCTGCGGGCGCCGGGGCAGCCAGGCGAGCCTGCCGCGGCGTGCGGAGACCGACCGGGCGCTCGGGACCTGATCAGACCGGACAGGTCTCGGGATCGGCCGCGACCGGGAAGGCGGCCTCCCGCGCCTTGATGAGGGCGACCACCGTGTCGTTGACCGGGGTCGCCACCCCCCATCGCCGACCGAGGCGCGGAATCGCGCCGTTGATCGCCTCGACCTCGCCGCGGCGCCCGGCCCGGTGATCGAGCAGCATCGAGGGCCGAGCCTCGGGAATCTTGCCGCCGAGGCGGCGAATGTGATCGAGCGGATCGCCCACCTCAAGCGTCACGCCGATCGCCGCTGCCACCGCGATCGCCTCCTCGGCGCATCCCTGCGCCACCCGCCAGGCGTCCGGATCGGCCATCACCCCACCGATGGTCAGGCCGGTGAGGGTGGTGGTGCCCGAGAAGGTGACGTTCATGATCAGCTTCTCCCACACCATCCGGCCGAGATCGTCGAACAGGCTGGTCCTGAACCCGGCCGAGTCCCAGATCGCCGCCGCCGTTTCCAGGCGCTCGCGCGGCAGGCCCGCGAAGGCGCCGAAGCGGATCATCTCGAGGCCGTTATGGTGGGCATGGCCGGGCCCGCGCATCGAGGCGCCGAAGCCGCCGACCACCCCGACGGCGATCCGGTCCGGGTCGATGACGGTGGCCACGACCTCCGGCGAGCCGAGCCCGTTCTGGATCGTCTGCACTACGGTCCCGGACCCGATCAGCGGGGTGCAGGCCTGCGCCGCCGCCGCGACGTCGAACGCCTTGGTGGCGATGATGACGAGGTCGCAGGGGCCGATTCCCGCCGTCGTCGTGCCGGCGCTCGCCAGCCGCACGGTGCGGTCGCCGCTCGCCCCCTCGACGCGCAGGCCATGGTCCCGCATCGCCGCCGCATGGTCGGCCCAGAGCGTGACGGCGTGCACCGCATGGCCGACCGAGGCCATCAGCGCCGCATAGACCGAGCCCATGGCTCCGCATCCGACGATCGCGATCTTCGCCATCCTGTCTCCTCCCCGGGCGACGTCCGGTTCCGGCGTGCCCGTCTCGTTGCAGGACGATCGATAGGACCGGCCGCGAGTCCTGGCAAAGGGGATGTGCGGACCGCCGTCGCCGTCAGCGTGGCGCTCACCGAACCACCCGCGGATCAAGGAGGAGGCATTCCTTGATGCATCGGTCGTGTGGCGGAGGGCCGCGAGCGGCTCTCCGGCCCTCGCTCAGTAGAACCGGATCCCGTCAGCCTCCGCCTGCCGCTCCAGGGACCCGCTCGCCTCGTCCAGGATGTAGGTCGTGTAGCGGTCTCTCTCCGCGTCCGGATCGGTCGGAACGACACGGGCCACGATGGTGGTGTTCTGGATCACCCGGATCACGTCGGCGGGCATCAGGGGCTTGTGCGCGAGCCCCTTGATCGGCGTGTCGGCGGAGACCTGGGCCGCGAGCAGGCGAGCGGCTTGCCGGCCCATGGCCGGTCGGGTGACACCGGCATCGAAGCTCCAGGACGGGGGCGACGCGGAGGCACCGGGCGCGCTGTATCCCGTCCCCCCCGTGATCTCGTCGGCGTTGCCGGTGCTGGTACCGGTTCCGGTCCCGGCGCTGGTGCTCTGCGGAACCGGAGTGGTGCCGGTCATCGCCGCCAGGATCTGGCCCGCGGTCAGCCACGGCATCGCCGCGGCCGTCTGCCGGAACCACGCCAGGACCGCCTTCTTGCCCGGCCTCGGGTTGTGCAGGAACGGCGGCGGAGGGACCGGGACTCCACCCGGGCCCGTTCCGTCGACGGTGGCGGCCAGCTTGCTGGCGAGCGGCGCCGTGCCGGAGGTTGTGCTCGACAGGGGGGCGGAACCGGAGGCGGTGCCGGTCGTGCCGTAGAAGCCGTAGACGCTCCCCGTGCCGGGCGTGCTCCAGTAGGCGGCGTTATAGGCCGCGAGCTCCCCGCTGCCCGTCTGGCCCGCCACCGGGCTGCCATTGGCCCAGTTCAGCGTATAGCCGGGCGTGCCGGAGGCGCGGAGGAGGCCGATGCTCGCGCCGCCCAGCCCGAGCGTGACCGCGCCCTGCGCCAGGCCGACCGGGCCCGGGGCGATCGCGTAGAGGGCGGTCGGCCCGACGAGGCGGCCGGCCGCGTCGAGGGCCGGGACCAGCATCACGGCGTCGCCGAAGATGCGGTTCGCCCCGTCGCCGCCGTCGATCACGTCGCGGTTGTTCGTCACCGCGCCCGCGTCGCGGGCATAGCGCCGCCCGTCCGGCCCCCACCCGCTCGTCGCCGCGCCGAGCAGGATCGCGGTGCCCCGGGTCGCGCCCGTCGAGGAGAACGGGATCGTCGTGCCGGAAAACAGCCGGGCAAGGACCTGGATCCGGTCGGCCGCGAGAGAATCGGGCGAGGTGGCGCCCCCCTCGCTCGTGCCCGGAACCGGCAGCTGGATGAAGGCGGCGTCGCCCACCAGAACGTCGGTCCCTGAGCCGCCGGCGATCCGGTCGTTGCCGATGGTCAGCGCGTAGCCCTGACCGTTGCCGAACACGATGTCGATGACGCCCTGCGCCGCGGTGTCGGCCGGATGGTCCTTGGTGAGGTGCGCGCTCAGCGCTCGGTCCTGGTCGGCCGCCCGGGCGCCGATCACCGCGTTCACCGCCATGGCCCAGGCCCCGTCGCGGGGATCGAGCGTGGCGTCGGTGCGGGCGACGCCCGCCTGCGTGAGGATCAGGGTGTCGCCGGCCACGAGATCGTCGCCGGCACCGGCATCGATCACGTCGTTGCCGAGGACGAGCTGGTGCGGCGGCGCCTTGAACACTCCCGCCGGCCCCGCGAGCCGCGCCATCGCGGCGACGACGAACTCGTTGGCCCGGCTGACCGTTGCGGTGAGGTCGGAGACGACCCAGCGCATGTCGCTCAGGAAATCGCCGAGCGCCACGGTCGAGGCCACGGACAGATCGTCGAGCGGTCCGCGGCCGCGGACCACGATCCGGGCCTGATCTCCCACGATCGTGTCGGTGCCGTCGCCGCCGGCGATCGTATCGTTGCCGTAGCGCAGCATCTCAGGCGAGCGGTTGCCCCGGGCGGCATCGGTCATGTCGACCCCGGCCGTGAGGGCGTCGAGCGTCTCCAGCAAGCGCTGCATCGAGAGGGTCACGGCGTCGATCTGGCCGTTGAGCGCGGACAGGCGGGTCACGTCGAGGGACGAGATCTGCACGTCGTCGCCGTAGATCGTGTCGTCGCCCGCACCGCCCTCGATAACGTCGTTCCCCGGCAGGACACCGTGGGTGTCGACGAGGTTCGGGACCACCGACGCATAGACGGTGAGCGCCGTGCCGTCGTTGCGGCGGATCGGACCGGCCCCGGCGATCTCGCCGAGGGCGCCCGCGAGGTTCGGGTAGACAGTGATGTGCGGAGCGCTCCCGTTGAGCACCTGGGGCATCAGGTTCGCCGCCGGCACCACCACCGCGCCGCCGAGCGGCAGGTCGAGCCCGGCAGAATCCGGCGCGCCGATCAACCGGACCGCGTTCACGATGGTGGGCATGTCCGACGCCGTCTCGGCGGTGTTCGACGCCCGGTCGCCAAAGATCATGTCGTCGCCGGCACCGCCGCGGATCGTGTCGTCGCCGCGCTGGCCGAACAGCCCGTCGTCACCGTCGCCGCCATCGATCAGGTCGTTGCCGGCAGGCGCCAGCGACACCGCGAGCACCGAGGTGTCGAGGTTGCCGCCCGCCATCCGGAGCGCCGCGCCGGCAGCGTCCCGCGCGCCCGTCGCGAGGAGCAGGTCGGACTTCGCCAGGGCGTCGATCTGCAAGGTGACATCGACCATGAGGCGGCTGTCGGCGCGCATCACGGCCGTGACCGTGCCGACCTCCTCCAGCACCACGTCGCGGTGCCAGCTGCCGTCGCTGTCGACGACCGCGCTGCCGTCCGGCCGGTAGGCCCGCACGATGCGGCCGACATCGCCCAGGATGACATCCCGGCCCGCACCACCGCCCAGGGCATCGTTGCCCAGGCCGCCGACGATCTCGTCGTCGCCGTCGCCACCCTCGATCCCGTCGTCGCCGCGCTGGCCGAAGAGCCGGTCGTCGCCGTCGTTGCCGGCGATGATGTCGTTCCCGCCGATCCCATCGATGAGATCGAACGGCACCACCTCGCGCCGAGTCCCGCCGAACGGATCCGGATCGCGCAGCCACGACACCGCCTTCACGTCGTCCACCAGGACGAGGCGCGCGATGATGCCGTTGTCGCCCAGCACGACGTCCGCGCCGGCCCCGCCCGAGAGGGTGTCGTTGCCGTCCGCGGCGCCGATGACGTTCGACCCGCCGACGAGGTCGTCGTCGCCGGCATCGCCGGCCAGCATGTCGTTCCCCTGCTGGCCGAAGATCACGTCGTCGCCGTCGCCGCCCTCGATCCAGTCGTCGCCCGCGCCGTCCTGCGGCCCGGTGAAGATGGCGATGCCACGCTGATTCGGCGGAAGCGCCGTGTCGTAGAGCGCATGGTCGCCGAACAGCCGGTCGTTGCCCTCGCCGCCCAGGATGGTGTCGTTGCCCGTGCCGCCGACGACGAGGTCGTTGCCGGCACCGGCCTCGATCCGGTCCGCTCCGCCCGCGAGCGGGTCGGTGGACTGGAGCCGGCGCAGGCTGCGCTGGCCGTTCACCACCACGAGATCGCCCGAGCCGTTGTCGCCGAGGATGAAGTCCGCCCCGGATCCCGTGACGATCGTGTCCGAGCCGGCGCCGCCCACCACGACGTTGTCGCCCTCGCCGGCCGCGATCACGTCGTCCCCGCCGAGGGCGGCGTCGAGCGTCGCGACGTCCGTCACCACTCCGACGGCGTCGAAATGCACGACCCCGTCATCGCCCAGGATGAGATCGGATCCCGCTCCGGTCGTCACGGCATCGCCGCCGATCCCGCCCAGGACGACTGCGTCGCCGCCCGCGATCACGATCGTGTCGCCGCCGCCCACGGTCGGATCGGTGCTGCTCACCTCCGCCCGGATCCCCGCCGCAAAGCGCACCATGCCGGCGTCGCCCAGCACCACGCTGGCGCCCTGGCCAAGCGTGACGCCGTCATTGCCGGCCCCGCCGATCACCACCTTGTCGCCATTGCCACCGGTGATGCGGTCGTCGCCCCCGACCTGCGGGTCGAGGCTCGCCACCACCGACCGCACGCCCGCCGAAACGACCACCTGGCCGTCGTCGCCGAGCACCAGGTCGCTCCCGGTCCCGAGCGTGATCGTGTCGCCGCCGACACCGCCGATGACGATGTTGTCGCCGTCGCCCGCCGCCAGGCTGTCGGCCCCGCCCGCATCCGGATCGGTGCTGACGACCTGGCTGCGCACACCGTCCGTGAACACCACGAAGCCGTTGTCGCCGAGCACCACGTCGGCCCCCGCCCCCGCCGTGACCGTGTC
>NZ_LABX01000111.1 GCF_001043915.1 Methylobacterium aquaticum
CAAAGCCAGAGGCTTGGCACCACAAATTCGAGTTGGAGTCACCGGCCGGATGCGTCACCATCTCCGGCCGTGGGTATGACGTCCCGCGCCCCGCTCGCGGAAGCGATCGCGATTCCGGCACCGGGGAGGGGGCTCTCGACCGGGAGCCCCGATTCGCCCGGGCCCGTCCCGGCGCCCCGCCGCATCATGCCGCCCCGCCCCCGTGCGACGGCCCCGATGCCCTTCCGCTCACCGACGGCCCGCGCCGTCGCCGCCCTGTCGCTGACCCAGATCATCGGCTGGGGCGCCACGTTCTGGCTGCCTGCGGTCACCGGACCGGCCATGGCCGGCGATCTCGGCATGCCGCTCCCCCTGGTCATGGCGGGGCCAACGGTGATGCTCGTCGTCATGGCCATCGCGTCCTGGCCGCTGAGCGGCCTGTTCGAGCGCTACGGCGCGCGCCCGGTCATGATCGTGGGATCGTCCCTGGGCGCGGGCGGGCTCCTGATCCTGGGCCTCGCGCAGGGTCCGGCGCTCTATCTCGCCGCGTGGGCGGGCATCGGGCTCGCCGGCGCCGGGATGCTGACGACGCCGGCCCAGATCGCCGTGACCGAGATCGCCGGCGACGCGGCTCGCGGGGCGCTCGGCGTGCTGGTCCTGGCCGGCGGACTGACCTCGACGATCGTCTGGCCGCTCTCGGGCGTGTTGCAGGCCCAATGGGGCTGGCGCGCGACGACCTTGGCCTACGGCGTCCTGATGCTGCTGGTCTGCGTGCCGCTGCATGCGACGATGCTGGCGCGGCGTCCGGGGCCGCGATCCGGCGCGGCAAAGACCGCCGCACCCGCCTCCATCGACCGCGGGCGCTTCACGCTCCTCGCCCTGAGCTTCGCGGCGAACGGCTTCTTCACCTGGGGCTTTGCCCTCACCATCATCATTCTGTTCGAGGGGGCGGGCCTCGACCATGCCGAAGCGCTGACGGCGGCCTCCTTCATCGGCATCGCCCAATGGGCGGGGCGCATGGTCGACGTGCTGGGCGGCCGGCGCTGGTCGGGCTTCGCCCTCGGCCTCGCCGCCTACGCGCTGTTCCCGTTGAGCTTCGTCGTGCTCCTGCTGACCCGCACCTTCGCCGGGGCGATGCTCTTCGCCACGCTCTACGGCCTCGCCAGCGGCATCACCGCCGTCACCCGCGCCACGCTCCCGTTGCAGCTCTTCCCCACCGGCGCCTATGCCCGCGCCTCGGCACGCCTGGCGGTGCCGCTCAACCTCGCCTATGCCGCAGCGCCGCCGGTCTTCGCCGCTCTGATGACGCGGGCTGGGCCGCAAGCCGCCCTGTGGCTGGCCCTGGCGATCTCGCTCGTTGCGTTCGGCCTTTTCGCCAGCCTGCGGCGGCTGCACCATCGCGCGGCCGGTGGGCTGGCGGTGCCGGGGTGAGGGCGCCGGTCGGCGACCGGACTCACCCCTCGCCGACCCGCGGCAGCGGCGCCTCGCCCGGCAGCGCCCGACGCAACAGGCCGAGCCGCCCGCGCCGTCCCGGCGCACCCTCGGCATGGGCGGCCTCGATATTGCCGTAGAACTGGTCGGCGCTCGCCTCCCAGGTGTAGCGCAGGGCCTCCACCCGGCAGGCTTCGCGGGGGATCGCGAGCGCAGCGCGCGCCGCCGCGCCGAGATCCTGGTCGAGGATGCCGACCGTGGTGCCGCCGATCACGTCGAGGGGACCGGTCACCGGATAGGCCGCGACGGGCAGGCCGCTCGCCAGCGCCTCCAGCAGCACGATGCCGAAGGTGTCGGTCAGGCTCGGAAACACGAAGACGTCGGACGCCCCGTAGACCCGGGCCAGCGCCTCGCCGGTGAGCGTGCCGAGGAAGCGCGCCATGGGAAAAAGGCCGGCGAGCCGCGCCCGGTCCGGCCCGTCGCCGACGACGAGCTTGGTGCCGGGCAGGTCGAGGCGCAGGAACGCCTCGACGTTCTTCTCCACGGCGAGCCGCCCGACGAACAGGAAGAACGGGCGGGGCAGCCCCTCCAGCGCCTCGGGGAGCGCCTCGCCGTTGCGGGGGCGGAACAGGTCGGTGTCGACGCCGCGGGTCCAGCGCATCAGCCGCGTGAAGCCGCGCCCGGCAAGGTCGCGCTCCAGGGACGGCGTGCTCACCATCGTGCCGCTGGCGGCGCCGTGGAAGCGGCGCAGCCAGGCATAGCTCCAGCGCTCCGGCACCGGCAGGCGGGCGGCGAGGTATTCGGGGAAGCGGGTGTGATAGCTCGTGGTGAAGGGCCGGCCCTGCGACAGGCAGACCCGGCGCGTGGCGAGCCCGATCGGCCCCTCGGTGGCGATGTGGACGTGGGTGGGGGCGAGCGTCGGGAATCGGGCGGCGACGCCCCGGGCGGTGACCAGCGACAGGCGGATCTCCGCATAGCCCGGCAGCGGCACGCTGGCGAAGTCCAGCGGCGTCAGCATCACCGGATCGTGGCCGCGCCGGCGCCCCGCCGCGACCATGTGCTCGAGGGAGCGGACGACGCCGTTGACCTGGGGATGCCAGGCATCGGTCGCGACGAGGAGCCTCACGCGACCGCCCGGTTACCGGTGGCGGACGGCAGGGCGTTGCGGGCGGCAGGCGCCAGCTCCTCGACCGGGGGGGCGGGCCGGACGCGCGAGGTGAGGGGCTGCGCCGCCTCGGCATTGGCGCGCTTCCACTCGGCGAAGCGGATCACCTCCATGGTGCCGTCGTAATGCTCGACGACCGCCGTGCAGGATTCGACCCAGTCGCCGGTATTGAGGTAATGCAAGTCGCCGACCATGCGGCTCGCCGCGTGGTGGATGTGGCCGCAGATCACCCCGTCGGCTTCGGCCCGGCGGGCCTCGGCGATCAGGAACTCCTCGAAGCGGCCGATGAAGTTGACGGCGTTCTTGACCTTCAGCTTGGCCCAGGCCGAGAGCGACCAGTAGGTCAGGCCGAGGCGGCGGCGCACCCAGTTGAGATGGGTGTTGACGAAGAGGGCCGCCGTGTAGGCGCCGTCGCCGAGAAGCGCCAGCCAGCGCGCATGGCGCACCACGAGGTCGAACTGGTCGCCGTGGATGACGAGGTAGCGCTTGCCGTCCGCCGCCTCGTGCAGCACCTGATCCTGGATCTCGATGCCGCCGAAATGCATGTCGAGGAAGTCGCGCAGGAACTCGTCGTGGTTGCCCGGCACGTAGACCAGGCGCGACCCCTTGCGCACCTTCCGCAGCAGCTTCTGCACCACGTCGTTATGCGATTGCGGCCAGTACCAGCCGGAGCGCAGCTTCCAGCCGTCGACGATATCGCCGACCAGGTAGATCTCGTCGGCATCCACCTCCCGCATGAAGTCGAGCAGCAGCTCGGCCTGGCAACCCTTGGTGCCCAGGTGGATATCCGAGAGGAACAGGGTTCGCACGCGAAGCGCGTCGGCGTCCTCGGCCACGTGCAATCTCCTAGGTGGCGTCTCGCGCCAGCCAAACCCTATTCGCGTATCACTTTGATGACGCGATGGCGGATCGGGGAAACTCGGCCGGGGATGCAGGCCGGGATTCGTTTGCGGAGCCTTAAGATCCACCATGCGGAAGCCGCAGGGCTGCCGCCCGGCCCGGCCTCTATCTCGGCCGTGCCGATCCGTGGTTCTCACACGGTGACCCGCCGTGCTCCGCGCGGCCGCGCCACTCCCCCCGCGTCCCTCAGAAAAGCACCACGCCCATGGCAGCCCCCCTCGTCGTTCCCGGCCGGTCGGTCACCGGATCTGGCGCGTCGGGCCGTGCGGCTGCCCGCCCGTATCTCGGCATCGGGCTGAAAGTGCTGTCGGCGCTCGCCTTCACGCTGATGTCGGCCGGCGTGAAGACCCTGGCGGATCGGTTCCCGACCGGCGAGATCGTGTTCTTCCGCTCCTTCATCGCCATCGCGCCGCTGCTGATGTGGCTGCGCTGGCAGGGCAGCGTGCGCGAGGCCGTGCACACGCGGAACCTCGGGGGCCACGTGCTGCGCAGCATCATCGGCGCCTGCGGCATGTTCGCGGGCTTCGCCGGGCTGTCGTTCCTGCCGCTCTCCGATGCGGTGGCGATCGGCTATGCCTCGCCGCTCCTCGTCGTGGTGCTGGCGGCGATCGTGCTGCGCGAGCGGGTCCAGGCGTATCGCTGGGCCGGCGTCTCGGTGGGCTTCCTCGGCGTGCTGATCACCCTCGCCCCGCATCTCGAATTCGGCGGGACGGGCGGCGGCGGGGCGACCGGTGCCCTGTTCGCGATCCTGGCGGCGGCCTGCTCGGCGGCGGCGACGATCCAGGTGCGCAAGCTCACCGGCACCGAGCGCACCGGCGCGATCGTGCTCTACTTCTTCCTGTTCACCTCGCTTCTGGGCCTCTCGACCCTGGTTCTCGGCTGGACGATGCCGGGCTGGTCCGATCTGGCCTTGTTCGTCGTGGTCGGCGTGCTCGGCGGCATCGGCCAGATCCTGCTCACCGAGAGCTACCGCCATGGCGACGCCTCTCTGGTCGCGCCGTTCGAGTACACCACCATGCTGTGGTCGGTGCTGATCGGCTGGTTCGTGTTCGGCCAGCTCCCCACGGCCGCGATCGCCCTCGGCGGCGGCATCGTGGCGGCGGCCGGCGTCTTCGTGGTGTGGCGCGAGCGGCGCCTGGTGGTGGAGCGGGCCCGCGAGGCGGCGGCCGGCGGGGCGCGGGCGAGCTAGAACGCCGCCCGTTGACGCCGGCGCCGCCCGGCCCTTACTCCGAGGGATCGCCGATCGGCCCGCCGCAACCCCCGGGCCCAGCAGGGAAGCGCCCTCATGCCCGCACGCCCCCGCCCGCTCGACGCGGGAGCCCGCCCGTGACGCCCGAGGGTGTGCCCGCGACCGTGCCGGTGGACCTGCGGCTCTACGGCCTCCTCGATGTCGGGGTCTGCGGCGGCGACGCCGATCACCTGGCCCGGATGGCGGCACAAGCCGCCGCCGGGGGCGTCACCCTGCTGCAATACCGCGAGAAGACGATCGCCAATGCCCGCGAGACCGTCGCGCGGCTGCGCCGGATCCACGCGGCGCTCCAGGGCACCGGCGTGCCGCTCCTCGTCAACGACCGGGTCGATCTCGCCCTCGCCTCCGGCGCCGAGGGCGTGCATCTCGGCCAGGAGGACCTGCATCCGGCCGATGCCAAGCGCCTGCTGCCGCGCGGCGCGATCGTCGGGCTCACCGTCAAGACCGCCGCCCAGGCCGACGAACTCTACCGCCTGCCGATCGATTATGCCTGCATCGGCGGCGTCTTCGCCACGACCAGCAAGGACAATCCGGACCCGCCGGTCGGTCTCGACGGGCTCAACCGCATCGTCTTCCGGGCCCGCCTCGCCCGCGGCCCCGGCCTGCCGGTCGGGGCGATCGCCGGGATCGACCGCGGCAACGCCGCCGCGACGATCGGGGCGGGGGCGGACGGGATCGCGCTGATCTCGGCCCTGTTCGGCACCGGCCGCGACGTCGAGGCGAGGGCGCGCGACCTGCGCGGCGTGGTCGATGCGGCACTGGCCGCCCGGGGGGCCGCATGATCGGGCACCGCATTTCGGGAGACCGGACATGATCGCCGTCACCATCGCGGGCTCAGATTCCGGCGGCGGCGCCGGCATCCAGGCCGACCTCAAGACCTTCTCGGCCCTGGGCGTCTACGGGGCCACGGTCATCACCGCGCTCACCGCCCAGAACACCCGCGGCGTGCAGGCGATCTACGACATCGATCCCGAATTCGTGGCGCGCCAGATCGAGAGCGTCTTCAGCGACCTCGACGTGACAGCGCTGAAGATCGGCATGCTGTCGCGGGCGTCCGTGATCGCCGCGGTGGCGGAGAACCTCGCCCGCCATGCCGCAGGCCTGCCCCTGGTGCTCGACCCCGTGATGGTGGCGACAAGCGGCGACCGGCTGCTCGCCGACGACGCCGTCGCGGCGCTGCGGGCCAAGCTCGTGCCCCATGCCGCGGTGCTGACCCCGAACCTACCGGAGGCGGCGGTGCTCCTGGGGGAGGGGATCGCGCAATCCGAGGCCGCGATGCTCGACCAGGGCCGGCGCCTGCTGGGCCTGGGCCCCCGCGCGGTGCTGATGAAGGGCGGCCACGGCGCGGGTCCGGAGAGCGTCGACCTGCTCATTGGTCCGGGCGAGGCGGTCTTGCGCCTCACCGGCCCGCGGATCGAGACCCGCAACACCCACGGCACCGGCTGCACCCTGTCGGCCGCCCTCGCCGCCGGGCTCGCCCGCGGCCTTCCCCTGCCGGAGGCGGCCCGCGCCGCCAAAGCCTATCTGAGCGCCGCGCTCGCCGCCTCGGACCGGTTGCGGATCGGGCACGGCAACGGCCCGGTTCACCACTTCCACGCCTGGTGGGGCTGACACCTCACCCCGCCGGAATCGCCCTGCGCGGCCGCATGAACCCTTGCGCGCTCCCGGCGATTGCGTTTGATGGAGCGTACAGGCGTTCGGAATGCGGAACGCCGCGCGATGATCCAGCGGGGTTCGAAGGCAGGCGATGGGCGTCGAGCGGGGGCGGGAACGCACCAAGGACCTGGTGACCGGAGCGCAGGTGCTGTCGGGGCAGCTCGGCAAGACGATTCAGCGCCTGCGCAAAGCCTACAACCTGTCGCTGTCGGAACTGGCCGAGCAGTCGGGCGTGGCGAAGTCGATCATCAGCCAGATCGAGCGCAACGAGACCAACCCGACCCTCGCGACGATCTGGCGCCTGAGCCAGGCCCTCGACGTCTCGATCGAGCGCGTGCTCGCCACCGGCGACGAGGAACCCTTCATCGAGAAGTCGTCCCGGGCCGACACGCCGATCCTGGTCTCCGACGACGGCCGGATGCGGCTCGCCATCATCGGCTGGATCAAGACCGTCGAGTGGCTGCAATGGTACGATCTCGCCGCCGATCCCGGCGGCGTGCTCGATTCGGATGCCCACCAGCGCGGCTCGGTCGAGTGCCTGTCGGTCACCGAGGGCGAGTTCGAGGTCGACGTGGCCGGCGCGGTGCAGCGGGCCCGGGCCGGCGAGACCCTGCGCTACCGCTGCGACCGGCCCCATACCGTGCGCTGCGTCAGCGACGAAACCGGGCGCGCCATGATGGTGGTCATCATGAAGGCCGCCGTGATGGAGTGAGGGCCCGAGCCCTCGGACCGCGACACCGACCGGGATCTTCACCGACCGGGACGCCGCGCCGGTCCTCCGGCCCGGGCCGACGATGCCGGCCGCCGGCCTGTCCCGGCGCGTCGGCATCGGCCCAGCGTCGCCCTCACCCCCCGGCGTTGATCCACACCACCAGATCCGCCAGCACCAGGGACAGCGCCCGGTCGAGGCCGTTCGCCGCCACCGCGGCGCTCACCTCCGCCACCGGGACCCGGGCCTGGAACACCTTGGCGGCCACCACGGTGCCGGTGCTCTCCTGGATCAGCTTGGCCGAGAGGTCGACCACCGCCTCCCGGGTACCGGCATTGATGTCGAAGGCGCGCAACTCGGTGATCAGCACCGTGTCGGCCGCGACCTTGTCGCCGGGACGGCTGACGGATTTCAGCCGGTTGGCGTTCTCCAGACTCTGGATCACCCGGGCCTGCACCAGCCGTGGCAGCCGGTCGGCCCATTGGCCGCCGCCAAGGAAGGACACCGACCCGCCGGGCTCGCGCACGATGATCCGGTCGGCCTCGAAGGGTTGCAGCCCGACCGGCTCCGCCACCACGATCGAGCGCCGGGCCGCGCCGCTGCGGGCCGCCCCCGGCAGGGCGGTGAGGTCGAAGGTGGTCGGCACCGCGCCGCTGCCGCAGGCGCCGAGGAGCAGGGTCAGGCCGAGAGCCAGAACGGCGAGCCGGCGCGGGGAGGGGACCGGGAGGAGCATGGGAGCGGGCGGACCGGAAGACGGGACCGGGATGGGCCCGGACGCTTGACCAGGGACGGAGTGACAACGCTCCGCCGGGCGCGCGGGTGCAACCGCCGCGAAGCTGCACTGCACCATAGTCAGCGACCGTTGTATTCGGGCAACGACGGCTTGCCGCCGAAGATCACCTGGGAGGGGTCGCGCTCGATGGTCCGCACGGCGCTGTTCAGGCTGTTGAGGGTGCGCTGGCCGTCGGTGGCGAGGGTCTGCACCTCGCGCCGCCCGGCGCCGCTGAGGCGGCTGACGCTCTGGGTCAGGGTGGCGGTGCGCTTGTCGAGGTTCTCCGACATGATGCGGAAGGCCCGGCCGGCATCGCGGATCGAGATGGCGGCCTCGCGCACCTCCGCGAAGGTGCTCTTGCCGGCCTCGCCCGAGGCGGAGCCGAGGAAGCCCTCGGCGCCCTTCAGCACCGCGTCGAGCCGGTCGGCGGAGGCGTTGAGCTTGCCTGCCAGCGCCCTGGCGTCGCGCACACCCGCCTGCACGTCCGGCGAGGCGGCGGCCAGCGCCGACGAGAACGTGTCGGCATTGTCGATCAGGCTCGCGAGCTTGCGCCCGTCCACCGCCTTGGTCAGGGCATCGAGGGCCGGCGCGCTGTCGCCCAGGGTCTTCGAGAAGCGCTCGACATTGGCGAGCGTCCGGTTGATCGCCCCCTCGTTGCCGGCGACCACCCGGTCGAGGCGCTGGAGCATGTCGTCGGCGCGCTGCGCGATGGTCCGGGCCGCCGCCATTAGGTCCTGGATGTCGGAGGCGTCGGCGAAGATCGTCGGGATCGGATCGTTGTTGGTCGGCGCGAGCGGAGCCGCGTCGGCGCTGCCGCCGGTCAGCGCGATCGAGGCGACGCCGGTCAGCATCGTCATGTCGAGGCGCGCACGGGTGTCGACGCGCAACGGCGTGCCGCGGTTGACCTCGACGATCGCCGTCACCCGCCGCGGATCCTGCGGCAGCAGCCGCACGTCGGTCGCCTCGCCGACCCGGATGCCGTTGAAGGTGACGGCCGCCCCCTTGGCCAGCCCCCCGACGCCGCCCGAGAACACGACGCGCACCGGCATCCGGGCCTGGTTCGACGACGAGCCGCGCAGCCAGAACGCGAAGGCGAAGCCGAGCGCGATCACCGCCAGCGTGAAGGCCCCGATCAGGACGTTGTTGGCGCGGGTTTCCATGCCTTAACGGTTTCCGTGCTCGTGCGGGGCGAAGGGCAGGAGACACGCCCCGAGAGACGCTCCTGTGGCATGGCCTAGCTCACGAAGCTTAGGCGGAACCGGGCAGCCGGCGGGTGCGGCAGCGCACATCAGGCGACGCCCTCGACGACACTGCGGGATGACAACGCTCCGGCCTCCGGCACCACGATCGAGCGGGCGCGCTTGCCGTGGAAGTAAGAGCGCAGCCACGGGTGATCGGAGGCCAGCATGGCCTCGATCGGCCCCTCGGCGATGATCTGGCCGTCGCCGAGCGCCGCGATGCGGTCGCAGGCGGTGTAGAGGCTGTCGAGGTCGTGGGTGACCATGAACACGGTCAGTCCGAGGGTGCGCTGGAGGGTCGCCACCAGCTCGTCGAACTCGCCGGCGCCGATCGGGTCGAGGCCCGAGGTCGGCTCGTCGAGGAAGAGCACCTCCGGGTCGAGGGCCAGCGCCCGGGCGAGGGCCGCGCGCTTGATCATGCCGCCGGACAATTCGGAGGGCAGCTTGTCGGCGGCGTCGGGCTTCAACCCGACCATCTCGATCTTCAGCCGGGCGAACTCGTCGAGCAGGCGCTCCGACAGGGCCAGGTGCTCGCGCATCGGCACCTGGATGTTCTGCTTGACGGTCAGCGCCGAGAACAGCGCCCCCTGCTGGAACAGAACGCCCCAACGCCGCTCGATCACCCGGCGCTGGGCGAGGCTCAGACGGTCGACATCCTCGCCGAACACCTCGATCGTGCCGGAGCGCTTCGGCACCAGGCCGAGCAGCGTGCGGGTGAGCACCGACTTGCCCTGGCCCGACGGCCCGACGAAGCCCAGGATCTCGCCCCGGCGGATGTCGAGGTTCAGGCCCTTGAGCACCGTGCGCTCGCCGAAGGCGACCACGAGGTCGCGCACGCGGATGATCGCGTCGCGGCGCGCAGGCGGGGTGGGGCTCGGGATCGGCACGGGGGGAGTCGGCAAGGGTGTGGGTCGCCTCGCTCAGAAGTCGATGGCCGCGAAGAACACCGCGAAGAGCCCATCGAGGACGATGACCATGAAGATTGACTTGACGACTGAGGCGGTGACGTGGCGGCCGAGCGACTCGGCCGAGCCCTCGACCATGAAGCCCTCGACCGACGCGATGATGCCGATGATGAGCGCCATGAACGGCGCCTTGATCAGTCCGATGACGACGTGACGCAGGCCGATCGCGTTCTGCAACCGGAACGTGAACGCCTCGAGCGACAGCCCGCCATAGAGGAACGACGTGAGGGCACCGCCGGCGAGGGCGGCGAGATCGGCCAGGAAGGCCAGCAGCGGCAGGGCGAGCATCAGGGCGAGGATGCGCGGGACGATCAGGATCTCGATCGGGTCGAGGCCCATGACCCGCAGGGCGTCGACCTCCTCGCGCATCCGCATCGAGCCGATCTCCGCCGTGAAGGCCGAGCCGGAGCGCCCCGCCACCATGATGGAGGTCAGCAGCACCCCGAGCTCGCGCAGGGTCAGGATGCCGATCATGTTGACGACGTAGCTCTGGGCGCCGAAGCGCTGGAGCTGGATGATGCCCTGCTGGGTGACGATGCAGCCGACCAGGAACGAGATCAGCATGATGATCGGCGCGCCGCGCAGGGCGATCTGCTCGATCTGGTTGACGAGGGCCGGCCCGCGGAAGCTGCGCGGCCGGGCGAGCACCCGCAGGCAGCCCGCCACCACCTCGCCCAGGAAGGCGAGCCCGGCCAGGCTCTGGCGGCCGAGACTGCGGAGTCCGGCCCCCAGGCTCGCCACCGGATCGAGGGGATGGAAACGCCGGCGGCGCGGATCCGGGGCGGACTGCCGGTAGGCGACCTCGCGCAGGAGGATCAGGTGCTCGGGCGCGGCGCCCGCATAGGCCGTGCCGGGGGCGAGGGCCGCGCGGGTCCGTTCCAGCACCCAGGCGCCGAGCGTGTCGAGGCGGGACAGGCCCGACAGGTCGATGACGAGGGGCAAGGACGCGGCCGGATGTCCGGAAGCCGCGTGTGCGGCCGCCAGCATCTCGGCGGCCGCGGCCTCGACGGCGGGAGCCTGGTCGGCGGTCCAGCGGCCGGCGAGACGCAGGGCGACGCCGCCCCGCTCACGCTCGACCGCGACGCGGGCGGGATCGCCCCCCCGCGTGATGGGTGCGGTCGGCACGGGCCGGCCTCCCTTGATCCACAACAATCCCCTCGGCCCGGTCCTATACCGCGTCATGTTAACACTTCGCAAACCATGGCCCTGCGGACCTCAGCAGCGCGACCGGTGCGATGCGGCCAGGGTCAGGGCGAGGCCGAGGCCCGCCACCGGCAGCATCAGCCCGAAGGCGAGAGAGCCGCCGCCGGCCCGGTAGGCCACTCCGCTCGCCAGGGTGGCGGAGGCCGAGGCGAGGGCGGCGCAGGCCGCAGAGGTGCCTTGCGCGGCGCCGCGCGCACCCTCGGGGGCGAGGCGCGACAGGGCCGCCATGACGCCGAGTTGCGTCGCCCCGAAGGTCAGGCCGTGCAGGGCCTGGAGCGGCAGCACCAGGGCCGGCAGGCCGGAGGCGGCGAGCAGCCCGGCCCAGCGCAGGAGAGCGGCGACGGCCCCGAGCCCGAGGAGCCGGAACGGCGCATCGCGCAAGCCGGGCACGCGGCCGACCAGGGCGAAGAACGCGATCTCGGCGACGACGCCGAGGCCCCAGGCGAGGCCGGTCGTCGCCGGGGCGAGGCCGAGGCCGACCCAGTGGATGGACCCGAAGGCATAGACTGCCGCATGGCTCGCCTGGATCGCCGCACCGGCCGCGACGGCGAGCCACAGGGCCGCCGGCAGCCGTCCCCGCCCCGACGAGCGGGCGCGTGGCGGCCCGCCCTCCGCCCCGCGGAGCAGGAGGGCCGCGCCGCAGGCCGCGGCGAGTTCGAGGCCGGCGAGGAAGCTCGGGATGCTGCCGGTCCCGACGAGGCCGAGGAGCCAGCCGCCGAGGAGGCTGGCCGCCAGGAAGCCGAGGGAGCCACCGAGCCGGATCCGGGCATAGTCGAGCCGCGGGTCGCGCCGCACCGCCGCGAGGCTCTGGTAATCGAGGCTCGGCACGAGAGGCGCCGCGCCGACGGCGTTGAGGGCGATGAGGGCGGCCAGCACCGGCCAGCCGAG
>NZ_LABX01000112.1 GCF_001043915.1 Methylobacterium aquaticum
AGGTGGCGTTGCCGGCGACGGCCAGGGTGCCGATGGAGTTGCCGGGGGCGACGGTGCCGCCGGATTGGGCCACGACGCCGCCGACCGTGCCGGTGCCGCCGAGCAGGCCGCCGGCGCCGACCGTGACCTGGCCGGTGATGGTGCCGTTGGCGAAGAGCGCGCCGGTCTGGCCGATGGCGACGTCGGTGGTCAGCCGGTCGGTGGCGGCCATCTGCAAGGTACCGATGACGTTGCCGAAGTAGCCGGCAGCCGAGTACAGGTCGACGCGGCTCCAGTAGCTGAGCGGCGTGCCGTAGAAGGCTGTGAGCGCGTTCGACTCGGTGTTGACGACGATCTGGTTGATCGTGTCCGTGGCGAGGGTGCCGGAGAGGCCGCCATTCGGGGCGATCCGCTGGGCTGCCGCGGAGCTGCCGCCGTAGATCGGGGCGAGCAGGATCGAGGCGTCGGGTCCGCCCGCGGGGGCCGCCTCGCGCGGCGCCTGCGCGAAGGTCAGGGTCGGCAGGCCGAAGCTCTGGCGCTGCTGGTAGAGGGCCTGGTTCGCGGCGGACGGCAGGTAGGGGTTGTTGGCGGTGTTGGCGGCGCTTGCCGCGCAGGTCGCCACCGAGGCGCCGCACTGGGCCGCCAGGTAGCTCTGCATCTGGCTCGACGCCTGGGTGTACAGGCTCGGCAGGTCGATGGCGGTGCCGGTGGTTGCGGCGTTGTTGATGTAGAGCGGGTTGGTGAAGGCCTGCGCCAGGTCGTAGGTCGCCAGCGCGCGGCCGCCGATGATGTCGAGCGGGTAGTGCACGCCGAGCACGATGCGGCTCTCGCCGTATTCGGAGGCCCGCAGCAGCATGGATTGGTAGGCCTGCGGCGTGGTCATCGCCAGCAGGATGCCGTCGGTGAAGGCGTAGGTGGTGTGGCCGCTCGGGAAAGACGGGTTGGTGGCGATGCCGTTGAGCGCCGTCGGGTCGAAGATGGTGTAGCGGCCCTGCGCGACCTGGATCGGGCGCGAGCTGCCGTAAACGTCCTGGCCCGGTTGCGTGTTGGTCACGCCGTAGGCGAGGTCGTAGACGCTGTCGCGGGTATTGGGCAGGCCGTTGAAGGTCGGGATGGTGTAGCCGGCGGGGGCGACAGCCGGGACCGGCACGTAGTTCGGCGGCGTGGTGCTGGGATTGTTGGCCGCGCCGTTGGCGAAGTAGTTCTTGGCGACGCCGAGATCGTTGCCGGTGAAGCTGTAGGCGCGCGCGAGCAGGTTCACCACGCTGCCGAGGGGGCCGTTCGTCCCCGCGGCGGTGCCGGCGACGTAGATCGGGCCGAGCACCGGGCCGAGGCCACCGACCGGCTGCTGCGGCGTAATGCCGTTGATGACGGTCTGGGCCGGCAGGCCGCCGGCCAGGTTGGCGCCGGCGCCGTAGGTGCCGAGGCCCACCGAAGACAGGGTGTTGGTGGCCGAGCCGAGCAGGTTCTTGTCGCTGATCGCGAGTTGCTGCTGAAACAGGGTCGCGGTGTTGTTGTAGCGGACCGCCTGGTCGAGGTTCGCTTGCAGTGCCGCACGGCCGGTTGCCGTGGCATTCAGGCTCAAGAACGGGCTGAGCAGGTTGAGGACGTTGGCGCTGGTCGGTGCGATGGTGGCGGTCTGGGCATGGGCGTCCTCGGCCGCGAGCGTGGCCGCGGCGAGCGCGATGAGTGAGACGCTGTGTCTGAAGAGCATGGCGAGATCCCCCAGGCGGCCGGCCATCCGGCTCTCCCGCCCGTGGCGCAGGTTTAAGAAAACGCTACGCTTGGCGCATGTTCATAATCCCGTCATATTTTTACTTGTCTTAGCCTGTTGTTGCCGCAACACATTTTGTTTCTGCTTTGTGTAATTCATGTTTCTTCTTGTTTAAGAATTCGTATGACTTTGCCGGCAAGTGGGTTGATCGACTGAGCGGCACCGGCGCGATCCCGGCCCGTCCCGATTTTTCGGCGCTACCCCCTCCTTGAAACCGGGCGACCGACCCCGCATGTAAATGTCGTTCACATTTACATCCTGCGGGAGATCGTGACGTGTCGTATTCCTCTGCCCCCTGGTCGAGCGGCCGCGCCTGCCGCAACGGCCCGTTCCCGCGCCGCTCGTTCGAGATCGGCGCGATCGTCATCGGTTTCATCTATGCGTGGCCGTTGGCCGCGGCCTACGTGGTGTGGAAGCTCATGGGTTATCCGGCTCTGAACGAGATGAAGTCCTTCGCCGAGCGGTCCTTCCGCGATGGCGTCTCGGGCTTCTCCGGCTTCGGCGCCGCCCGCCGCGACAGCGGCAACTGGGCCTTCGAGGAGTATCGCCGCAAGGAGATCGAGCGCCTCGAAGAGGAGCGCCGCCGCCTCGAGGAGGAGAGCCGCGCCTTCACCGAGTTCGTGGACGAGCTGAAGCGCGCCCGCGACCGCGAGCAGTTCGACGCCTTCATGGCCCGCCGCCGCGCCGGCTCGAATTACTGAGACGGGCGGCCCGCTGCCCGGACGATGGGCGGCGGGCGCCTCCGGCTTGAGCTTGACGCGCCGAATCGCCCGGGGCTAGGCTCCACAAGGTCAAGCACTCGACAGGCTCCTCGCGGACCCCGCGGGGAGCCTTCTCCGTTGAAGGACGGCGCGGCCGCATGACCAGTTCCAACCGCTCGACGCATATCCGGCTCACCTCGCATCCGGAGCCGGGCGCCGCCCGCTGGCCGATCCGCTGGGGCGCCGCCGACCCGCGCGAGCGGGGGCCGATCATCGGCACCGTGACCAACCCGGCCGACCGCAACGTGATCGGGGCCAATGGCGGCGCCTATTCGCTGTACCGGGCCCTCGCCATCGCGGGCCGGGCAATGAATCCCCTCGCGCGGCCGGATCTCACCAACACCCATCCGGTGGTGGCGATCGGCCCGCACCCGCAATGGGCCGATCCCGAAAAGATCGTGTCTCTCGATCCCTGGGGCCATATGCCGGGCGAGGTGTTTCGCGACGCGATTACCTCCGGCACCGATATCCGGCCGACCATCGCGGTCACCAAGGCGCGATTGAGCCTGCCGGAGATCCTGGCGGCGATGGGCGCCCATCGGCTGGCTGCCGACGGCACGGTGCTGCACGCGACCGGCGACATCTCGGTCACCAAGATCGCGGTCGATCCGGTCTGGTACCTGCCGGGCATCGCCGCGCGCTTCGGCACCGGCGAGACGGCCTTGCGCCGCACGCTGTTCGAGCAGACCGGCGGCATGTTCCCGGAACTGGTCACCCGGCCCGACCTTCAGGTCTTCCTGCCGCCGATCGGCGGCTGCACCGTCTACGTCATCGGCGAGGTGGCCGGCCTGTCCGATCCGCGCCGGCGCATCGCCTGCCGGGTCCACGACGAGTGCAACGGCTCCGACGTGTTCGGCTCCGACATCTGCACCTGCCGGCCCTACCTCACCCACGGCATTGAGGAATGCGTGCGCGAGGCGCAAGCAGGCGGCACCGGCGTCATCGTCTATAACCGCAAGGAGGGGCGGGCGCTCGGCGAGGTGACGAAGTTCCTCGTCTACAACGCCCGCAAGCGCCAGGAGGGCGGCGATTCCGCCGCCACCTATTTCGAGCGCACCGAATGCGTGGCCGGCGTGCAGGATGCCCGCTTCCAGCAGCTGATGCCCGACGTGCTGCATTGGCTCGGCATCCGCCGCATCGACCGGCTGATGTCGATGTCGAACATGAAGTACGACGCCATCACCGGATCGGGGATCGAGGTCGGCGAGCGGGTGCCGATCCCGCCGGAGCTGATCCCGCCGGATGCCTCGGTGGAGATGGAAGCCAAGAAGGCGGCGGGCTACTACGCGCCGGACGGCGTCACCGACTCCCTCGACGCCGTGAAGGGCCGCGACCTCGAGCGGTTCTGAGTAGAACCGGGCGGTTCTGACGACCGCCGATGGTGCCCGCCCGAACTGCCCCTGGAGATGCCCGTGCCTGAGTTTTCGACCGCCCGCAGCCTGCTCTCGGCCCGGGCGGTGCGTGCCCGCGCCGAGATCCTGCTCAAGGCCGGGCTCGACGGGCGGCTCGACCATTTCGTCGTCGACCTCGACCGCCTCGGACCCTGCGCCGATGTCGTCGTCGAGACGATTCGAGACGCCTATCCGGACCTCGCGATCCCGTACCATGCCCGCTGGCGCCACTTCTCGGTCGGCGGCTTCGAGCGCTGGGGTTCCCTCGTCCACGCCGCGCCCTTCGAGGACCCGGCCGAGCAGGCCCGCGCGGCCTTCGACCTCGTGGTGGTGAGCGTGCTGCTCGATGCCGGCGCCGGCCCGACCTGGCGCTACGAGGAGGGCCGCACCGGGGAGACCTATGCCCGTTCCGAGGGGCTGGCGGTGGCGAGCTTCGACATGTTCGTCTCCGGCCTGTTCTCCTCCGAGCCGGAGGATCCGTTCCGGGCCGATGCCCGGGCCCTGGCGACCCTGACCGAAGCCGAACTCGCCGACGGTTTCCAGGTCACGCCGACCAATCCCCTCGTCGGCCTGTCCGGCCGCACCGCGCTCCTCAACCGCCTCGGCCAGGTCGCGGCGGCCGATCCCGAGGGGTTCGGGCCGCAGGCGCGGCCCGGCTTCCTGTTCGACCGCATCACGGCGCGGGCCCGCGACGGCGCGGTCTCGGCCGAGGCGGTGCTGGAGGTGCTGCTGACCCATCTCGGCCCGATCTGGCCCGGGCGCATCGTCCTCGATGGTGTCGATCTCGGCGACACCTGGCGCCATCCGCTCGCCGGCGGCACCGGGCCCACGGAGGGGCTGGTGCCGTTCCACAAGCTGTCGCAGTGGCTGGCCTATTCGCTGCTGGAGCCGCTGGAGGAGGCTGGCCTGACCGTCACCGGCCTCGACGCCCTGACCGGCCTGCCGGAATACCGCAACGGCGGCCTCTTCCTCGATACCGGGGTGCTGGCCCTGCGCCGGCCGGAGGAGGCGGCGCAGGCGCATCCGGTCGAGTCGCGTCTGGTCGTCGAGTGGCGGGCCCTCACCGTGGCGCTCCTCGACCGGCTGGCGCCGCTGGTGCGCGAGCGTCTGGAGATCGCGGATCCGGCCGACCTGCCGCTCGCCAAGGTGCTGGAGGGCGGCACCTGGGCCACCGGCCGGCGCCTCGCCAGGGCGCTGCGGCCCGAGGGCGCGCCGCCGCTGGCGATCGCGAGCGACGGCACCGTATTCTGAACCTGGGTGTGATCGTGGACAGGGAGATGGCGATGCAGGGTGCGGGTGCGCGCGGGGAGACCGGGGTGGCGCCGGTCACGGTGGTCGACCACCCGCTGGTGCAGCACAAGCTGACCCTGATGCGGGACAAGGCCCGCTCGACCAAGGGCTTCCGCCAGCTCCTGAACGAGATCGGGATGCTGCTCGCCTACGAGGTCACCCGCGACCTGCCGCTGGAGCCGGTGGAGATCGAGACACCCCTCGTCACGATGCAGGGCGCGCAGATCGCCGGCAAGAAGCTCGTCCTGGCGCCGATCCTGCGTGCCGGCGTCGGCTTCCTCGACGGGATGCTGTCGCTCCTGCCGTCTGCCCGCGTCGCCCATATCGGGCTCTACCGCGACCCCGATTCGCTGGAGGCGGTGGAATACTACTTCAAGGCTCCGTCCGATCTCGCCGACCGCACCGTCCTGGTCCTCGACCCGATGCTGGCGACGGCGAATTCGGCGGTCGCCGCGGTCGACCGGCTGAAGGAGCGCGGCGCCCGCGACCTGCGCTTCGTCTGCCTGCTGGCCGCGCCGGAGGGGCTCGCCAAGTTCCAGGGCTCCCACCCGGACGTGCCGGTCTGGACCGCCTCGATCGACAGCCACCTCAACGAGCACGGCTACATCCTGCCGGGCCTCGGCGATGCCGGCGACCGGATGTACGGGACGCGCTGACCCCTTGCCGGGCCCGCTCCCGCGCGGCAGGTAGGGACGGACATCCCGTCAACCGGAGCCGCCCCATGCCGTCGATCCCCGCCACCATGCGCCAAGTCTGCTTCAACGGGGCCGGCGGGCCGGAGGTGATCGGGATCGAGACCGCGCCGGTGCCCCGTCCCGGCCCGAACCAGGTGCTGGTCGAGGTGGCGGCGGCCGGCGTGAACCGGCCCGATTGCCAGCAGCGCGCCGGCAAATACCCGCCGCCGCCCGGCGCCACCGCAGTGCCGGGGCTCGAGATCGCCGGCCGCATCGTCGCCCTCGGGGAGGGCGTCACGACCCTGAGCGAAGGCCAGGAGGTCTGCGCGCTGACGATCAGCGGCGGCTATGCCGAGTATTGCGTCGCCGATGCGTCGCTCTGCCTGCCGAAGCCCGGCCCGCTCTCGCTCATCGAGGCGGCGGGCCTGCCGGAGAACTACTGGACGGTCTGGACCAACGTGTTCGAGCGCGGCCGCCTGCACAAGGGCGAGCGCTTCCTCGTCCATGGCGGGTCGAGCGGCATCGGCTCGACGGCGATCCAGCTCGCCAAGCAGTTCGGTGCCACGGTCTTCGCCACCGCCGGCTCGGCCGAGAAATGCGCCTTCTGCGAATCGCTCGGGGCCGATCACGCCATCAATTACCGCGAGGCCGATTTCGCCGCCGAAGTGAAGCGTCTGACCGAGGGCCAGGGCGTCGACGTGATCCTCGACATGGTCGGCGCGGCCTATCTGGAGCGCAACGTGAAGTCGCTGGCGCTGGAGGGACGCCTCGTCATCATCGCGTTCCTGCAAGGTTTCCAGGCCGAGAACCTCAACCTGACGCCGATCATGATCCGGCGCCTCACCGTGACCGGCTCGACCCTGCGACCCCGCACCGTGGCCCAGAAGGCGGCGATCGCCGAGGGCCTGCGCCAGGAGGTCTGGCCGCTGCTGGAGGCCGGCACCGTCAAGCCGGTGATCCACGCCACCTTCCCGCTCGACCAGGCGCGGGAGGCCCACGCCCTGATGGAATCGAGCGCCCATCTCGGCAAGATCATGCTGCTGACCGGCAAGTAGAGACGACCGCGCGGCGCGCACGGCATCCGCGCGCAGGAACCTCGGCTGATCGGTGACGTTGCCCGACATATCGATCCACCGCCCGGCGCGACGCCCGCCGGGCCTTCAGCCCGAGGTTCCCCATGGACAACAACCGTATCGTCGAGACCCCGACCGCGGCCCGCCAGGGCGCGAAGGGCCGCCCTGTCCTCTACGTGCTGGTCGGCAGCCTCGCCCTCCTGGCGGTCGCCATGGTGGCCCTGCTCGGCTGGAACGGCTCGAATGCCCCGAAGGACTATGCCAGCCAGAGCCAGGACGCCTCGCGCCAGCAGATCACCGGCTCACCCACGGGCAGCGGCGGCACCTCGTCGGCGAACAGCGCTGGCGTGCCGGCCGGCAACCCGGCTTATCCGGCTCCGGCCGAGCCGAAGTCGACGGGCTCGACCAACGCCAAGTGATCCGGCGGGCCAAGCGGTCCGACGGCAAGTAAGCAACGCCACGTGTTCCGACACCGAGTGCGTGCTGGACTGACTTGAGCGAGCGGCACGAAGACGGACAAGGGCCGCCTTTCCCACCGGGAGGCGGCCCTTCCTCTGTCTTGGAGATCCCTCTTGGACATCCCTGGGAGCGCGGATCCGTGGACTGACGGGAATGTGAGTCCCCTCCGCCCGGCGCGGTCCTTTACCCTCCCACACTCGGCGGGGAGGATCCTGTGGTCGCGATGCGGCGGGTGATGAAGTTCCTCCACACGATGGGGGCCATCGGCCTGATGGGCGCGATGGCGTCCCTAGTCGTGATGCTCAGTGTGACGCCACCACCGGCCGTCTTGTCCGGTTACGCCCTGATGCGCAGTGCCATGGCGGCTGTCGCCACCTGGGTCTTCCTGCCGTCGCTTGCTCTGATGCTCGTCGCCGGCCTGCTGGCCATCGCGCTCAACCGGGCCTTCCACAATGCCGGCTGGGCCTGGGTGAAGCTCGCGACCGGCATCCTGATGTTCGAATACGGCTTCGTCGGCGTTCAGGGGCCGATGCAGCGGGAGGCCGAGCGCAGCGCGCAGGCTTTGGCCGGCCGGGTCGATCCCGCGACCCTGGCCGAGTCGCTCGGCGCCGAGCGGGGCACGCTGTGGGTGCTGCTCGCGATCGCGACCGCGAACGTGGTGCTGGGGATCTGGCGTCCCCGCATCCTGATCCGGGTCCGCTGACCGGCCGGCGGCACCTCGGCGGCGCGGCCTCACATCGCCGGTCGACGGATCTTAGCGGGTCGGCACCGGCTCCGCGCCGCGGTAATCGTAGAAGCCGCGCTTGGTCTTGCGCCCGAGCCAGCCGGCCTCGACATACTTCACCAGGAGCGGGCAGGGGCGGTACTTCGAATCGGCCAGCCCCTCGTAGAGCACCTGCATGATCGACAGGCAGGTATCGAGGCCGATGAAGTCGGCGAGCTGGAGCGGGCCCATCGGATGGTTGGCGCCCAGCCGCATCGCGGTGTCGATCGAATCGACCGAGCCGACGCCCTCGTAGAGGGTGTAGATCGCCTCGTTGATCATCGGCAGCAGGATGCGGTTGACGATGAAGGCCGGGAAATCCTCCGAGACCGTCACGATCTTGCCGAGGCGCTTCACGAAAGCCTTGGCCGATTCGTAGGTCGGGTCCTCGGTGGCGATGCCGCGGATCAGCTCGACGAGCTGCATCACCGGCACCGGGTTCATGAAGTGGATGCCGATGAAGCGCTCCGGCCGGTCGGTCGAGGCGGCGAGCCGGGTGATCGAGATCGACGAGGTGTTGGTCGCCACCATCGTCTCGGGCCGCAGCGACGGGCAGAGCGCGCTGAAGATGGTGCGCTTGATCGCCTCGTCCTCGGTCGCGGCCTCGATCACGAGGTCGCAGGGACCGAAATCGTCGAAGGACGGAACCGGCAGGATCCGCTCGATCGCGGCCCGGCGCTGGTCCTCGGTGATGGCGCCCTTCGAGACCTGGCGCTGGAGGTTGCCGTTGACGGTGGCGAGCCCGTTCTTCAGGCGTTCGGGATCGCGGTCGTTCATCCGCACGTCGAGCCCGGCCAGGGAGCAGACATGGGCGATGCCGCTGCCCATCTGACCGGCCCCGATGATGCCGACCGTCTTGATCTCGATGCCCATCACGTCCCTGCCTTCCGCCACGCCGTCCCGAGCGTTCATATCACCGCGCCTTCGCAGATGCGAAGGCTTCCGGCTAAGCTCGCGCCGGTCTCCTTGCCGCCCCCCGCACCCGTCGGGCGAGGGGCGGTTCGCCGTCAGCCCCCGGTCAGCGCGTCATCAGCCCTTGGCCTTGGCGATCGCCTGCTGGAGGTCCGGCACGACCTGGAACAGGTCGCCGACCAGGCCGTAATCGGCCACCTGGAAGATCGGCGCTTCCTCGTCCTTGTTGATCGCGACGATGACCTTCGAGTCCTTCATGCCGGCGAGGTGCTGGATCGCCCCCGAGATGCCGACCGCGACATAGAGGTCCGGCGCCACCACCTTGCCGGTCTGGCCGACCTGCCAGTCGTTCGGGGCGTAGCCGGCATCGACCGCCGCGCGCGAGGCGCCGACCGCGGCACCGAGCGAATCGGCGAGCGGCTCGATCAGCTCCTTGAACTTCTCGGCCGAGCCGAGCGAGCGGCCACCCGACACGATGATGCGGGCGCCGGCCAGTTCCGGACGGTCGGACTTGGCGATCTCCTCGCCCTTGAACGACGACTTTGCCTCCGGAGCGGCCGCCACCGCGGCGGCCTCGACCGGGGCGGCGGCACCGCCCTCGGGGGTCGCCTGGAAGGCGGCGGTCCGCACCGTGATCACCCGCTTGGCGTCGGTCGCCTGCACGGTCTGGATCGCGTTGCCGGCATAGATCGGCCGCTCGAAGGTGTCGGGGCCGACCACCTTGATGATGTCCGAGACCTGGGCCACGTCGAGCAGGGCGGCGACGCGCGGCAGCACGTTCTTGCCCTCGGTCGAGGCGGCGGCGATCACGGTGTCGTAGGCGGCGGCAAGCTCGGCGACGAGCGCCGCGGTCGGCTCGGCGAGGAGGTGGTCGAAGGCGGCGTCCGCCGCCACCAGCACCTTCTCGACGCCGTCGAGCTTGGCGGCGGCCTCGGCCGCCGCTTGCGCGTCGGCGCCGACCAGGAGTGCGTGGACCGGGGCGCCGAGCTGCTTGGCCGCCGTCAGGGCCTTGGTGCTGGCGTCCTTCACGGCGCCGCCGGCATGCTCGACCAGCAGGAGAGTGGTCATGGCGTGTCGTTCCTTCCTATCGAGGGATGCCGTCACGTCCTCGTCAGAGGACGCCGGCCTCGACCTTCAGCTTGTTGACGAGCTCGGCGGCGTTCGCGACCTTGACGCCGGCCTTGCGGCCGCCCGGCTCGACGGTCTTGAGCACCTTCAGGCGCGGCGCGATGTCGACCCCGAGGGCCGACGGCTCGACCGTGTCGAGGGGCTTCTTCTTCGCCTTCATGATGTTGGGCAGCGAGGCGTAGCGCGGCTCGTTGAGGCGCAGGTCCGTGGTGACGATCGCCGGCAGCGTCAGGGTCAGGGTCTGGAGGCCGCCGTCGATCTCGCGCACCACGTCGAGGTTGCCGTCGCCGATCTCGAGCTTGAACGCGAAGGTGCCCTGCGGCCAGCCGAGCAGGGCGGCCAGCATCTGGCCGGTCTGGTTCGAATCGTCGTCGATCGCCTGCTTGCCGAGGATGACGAGATCCGGGCTCTCCTTATCCACCAGCGCCTTGAGGAGCTTGGCGACGGCGAGCGGCTCGACGGCGGCATCGGTCTTGACCAGGATGCCCCGGTCGGCGCCCATGGCGAGGGCGGTGCGGATGGTCTCCTGGGCCTGCTGCGGCCCGATCGAGACGGCGACGATCTCGGTGACCTTGCCCTTCTCCTTGAGGCGGATCGCCTCCTCGACGGCGATCTCGTCGAAGGGGTTCATCGACATCTTCACGTTGGCGAGTTCGACGCCCGAGCCGTCCGGCTTGACCCGGATCTTCACGTTGTAGTCGACCACCCGCTTGACGGGCACCAGGACCTTCATGATCGTCGCATCCTTCAGGATGAAGGGGCGATCGTGGTCGGGCCCTCCCTCTGGCCGGCCCGCGATCATCCCCGATGGAGCAAGGTGGCGCGGACCGTAGCGGCCGATTTTCCGACTTGTCAACGCGCCCCGGAGACCCGCCGCCCACCGTTCAGGGCAGGTCTTAAGTCCGGGTTTTCCCGGGCACCCACAGCACGTCGGCGGCCCCGCCGTCATTGGCGACCCGGGCGGCGACGAACAGGAAATCCGACAGGCGGTTCAGGTACTGGATCGCCACCGGCGAGACGGTCTCGCCCGGCGTCGCCGCCAGGGCCACCGCCAGACGCTCGGCCCGGCGGCAGACCGTGCGGGCGAGGTGGAGCGCCGCCGCGGCAGGCGAGCCGCCGGGCAGCACGAAGGAGCGCAAGGGGCTGAGCCCGGCATTCAGCGCGTCGATCTCGCGCTCCACCCGCTCGACCTGGGCGGCGACGATCCGCAGCGGCTCGTAGGCGAGGGGCTCGCCCGTCTCCGGCGTCGCGAGATCGGCGCCGAGATCGAACAGGTCATTCTGCATCCGCCCCAGCATCGCGTCGAGTTCGCCCGTCGTATGCAGGCGGGCCAGCCCCAGGCAGGCATTGGTCTCGTCGACGGTGCCGTAGGTCTCGACGCGGAGATCCGCCTTCGAGCGGCGCTCGCCGCTGGCGAGGGCGGTGGTGCCGGAATCGCCGGTGCGGGTATAGATGCGGTTGAGGACGACCACGGCAGGCTCCCTTCGGCGGGCATGCCCGCTCCGGCGGCGAGTTCTAGCGCTCCCTGGTCGAAGCGCCAGCCCCATGTCCGACGGAGGGCTGTCGTCAGAAGGTATAGGCGATCTTGCCGCCGAAATTGGTCAGGCCGCGGTTCGTGACGCAGAGACCGGCATTCGACATGTGCTCGATCGTCGCCATGACGCTCCAGTGCTCGGTGAGCCGGAAGCCGACGGCAGCCGCCTCGCGGAACAGCGGCGAGCAGCCGAGCGAGTTGAAGGTCTTCGGCACGTCGATCTTCGGGCCGCTATAGCCGTTGTGGAAGCCGGTGCCGAAGAAGCCTTCGACGAAGATCCGGTCGGTGATGTCGACGGTCCAGGTCGCGCCGAGATAGGCGTAGCTGGTGCGGCCGTCGACGTTGTAGCTGCCGCCGACGGTCGGGCGCGGCACGAAGGCGGTCCAGAACCGGTCGAGCCCGGTGACCGGCTTGGCGAACAGCAACTCGCCGTTAATGTTGCTGGTGTTCTTCTCGTTGCTGCCCGGATCCTGGGCGGCGCCGCCGATGCGGAACTCCGAGACGATGCTGAGCGGTTGGACCGGAGGCCGGTAGGCGGGCACCAGGGCCGAGGGGTCCGCGGCCCGGGCGGCGGGTGCCGCCAGGAGGGCCGTGGCGGCGAGCGCTACGGCGAGGCTCGGGAGAGGTGCGCGCATTTGTCGAACGGGTCCACCGCCCCGTGCTGGGGCGGAATCACCTTAGCGAGGGCGCTCCCGTCTCGTCTCGCCGCGCATTCCGTCTCACTGCGGTTTTCCCCCCCCTGCGTCGACCCCGCCACAGGTATCGCTGGGTCACGCGCCCCGCCACCACAGCACGCCCATGATGACCACGATGGCGGCGAACTGGAGCACCACCCGCAAGCGCATCAGGCGCTGCGAGAGGTTGGCGCTGCCGCCGCGCAGCATGTTGGCCAGCCCGAGCAGCAGCACCACGGCGACGGCGAGGCAGGCGATGAGGACGAGGGTATTGCTGGACATTCGGAACGGCTCGCGGAGTGGGACGGCCTGATATCAACGGCCGACGATGCTGACGCATCCGGCCGTCGGATCCATCTCGAATGTTCGATTCCAAGCCAGACGCTTGGCGAAAATGCGAGAGCGGCACCAAAGGTCGTGTTCTTTCGACCGTCGGTATGAGGGGGATCGGGACCGCCCGGGGAGGCGGCTGCGCGACGCAGGAGGCGGACCGGATCTCGCTCCCGGTCCGCGGAGGCCGCCTCGGCGCGATCAGTTCCGCCGCAGCAGGCGCTCGAAATAGTCCAGCTCCTCCGTCGGGCGGCTCGGATCGCCGAGCTTGCGACGCAATTCCTCCAGGATGCGACGGGCCCGTTCGACGCCGGATTCCTCAGCGGTCGGAACCCGCACGCGGCCGTCGGAGAAATCCCGGTTGCGCGTCGGGCGGCCGAGGGGATCGTTGTTGCGGGCGCCCTGCCGGCCGGGCTGGTTGGGATTGCCCTGGCCCTGCTGCCCGTCGGCCGTCTGCTGGCCCTCCCCCTCCTGGCCCATCTGCTGCATCTGCTGGGCCATGCCTTGGGCGCCGCGCTGCAACCCTTCGAGGGCGCGTCCCTGTGCATCGACGGCGGAGCCGTCCTGGCCCTGGCCGATGGCATTCTCGGCCTCCCGCATCGCCTGCTCGGCGTCGGACAGGCCCTGCTCGCCCTGCATGCCGAGTTCCTTCATCCGGCGTTGCAGGTCCTCCAGGCGCTGGCGCAGGGCCTGCTGGCGATCCCCCAGCCCGCCCGGCGGCTGCCCGCCCTGCTGGCCGCGCTGGCCCGGCTGCTGGCCGTCCTGGCCCTGGGGCTCGCCACGCTGCCCGCGCTGCTGGCCTTGCGGGCGCTGGCCCTGCTGCCCGGGCTGCTGCGGCTGGCCGCGATTGCCGAAGCGGCGCTCCTGGCCCTGGCGGAAGGTCTCGTCGCGCAGGCCCTGCTGCTCGCGCGCCATCGCCTCCAGATCCTGCATCTGGCGGTTCATCTCGCGGGCGGTCGGGTCGCTCATGCGCGAGTTGGGCTGGGCGGTCTGGAGGTTCTCCAGGATGCCGCGGAGCTGGTCGAGCAGGCGCTGGGCCTCCGCCACGTCGCCGCGCTTCATCGCCTCCTGCATCTGGTCGACCATCTTGGCGAGGTCGTCCGGCGTCACCGTGCGGTCGGCCTGCTGGTTGGGCTGCCCCGGATTCTGCGGGTTCTGCTGCTGGCGCTGGGCGAATTCCTTCAGGAAGCGGTCCATCGCCTGGCGCAGCTCCTCGGTGAGCTTGGCGATCTCCTGGTCGGAGGCGCCGCGCTCCATCGCGTCCTTGAGCCGGTCCTGGGCGGCGCGTAGGGCCTTCTCGGCATCCGAGAGGTCGCCCTCCTCGATCTGGAGCGCCATGGTCCAGAGAAGGTCGGCGACCTCGACCAGGGCCTCGTCGGACCTCGCCGCGCGCAGGCGCTGCACGGCCTCGCGGAGCCCCAGGAAGACGCCCCATTGCGGCGTGAAGCGCTCCGGCGCGATCAGCAGGGCATCGAGGGAGGTCTCCACCCGGGCCCGGCTTCCATCGGGATCGAGGACAAGGCGGCGGCGCTCCTCGGCCAGCGACCGTGCCAGGGGCTTGGTGAAGAACCGGCCCGGCAGGGTGACGGCGAGGGGCGCGGAGCGCCCCTCCTGGCCGGCCTCGTCCTTGGCCACCAGGGTCAGCAGCACCTTGGCGCCAGCCCAGGGGCTGTCGGTGAGATCGATCAGGGTGCGGGTGTCGCTGGTCCCCTGCGCGTCGGCGGGCAGGCTCAGGCTCAGGCGCGGCGGCGGCACCAGGCTGCGTCCCTTCGCCTGCGGCTCGACCACGCCTTCCGCGGAGGCGAGGCCGTAATCGTCCTTGGCCCGATAGGCGAGGGTGAAGGTGCCGCGCCCGTTGGTCTCCGGCGGCCCCGCGAAGGCGATCTCCGGCGGCCGGTCGGGGATGGTCTCGATCGTCAGGCGGTGAGTGCTGGCGAAACCCGTCTGCACCGCGACCTCGGCGGTGCCGCCGGTGAGGGTGAAGCGCTCCTCGCGCAGGTCGGGCCGGGCCGGCGCCGTGGCGGGCAGGGCCTTGAGGCCGGCACCCGGCGTCACCGTCGCGTCGCTGGCGCCGGCGATGCGGACCACCAGCGTCGCATTCACCGGCGCCCGCAGGCGCTGGCCCGCTTCCGCCAGGGTGACGATGAGGGGCGGCATCCGGGTGTAGAGCGGCGGGTCGATCCAGCCGTCGACCCGGAACGAGGGCGCGGCCGGCGGGGGCCCGCGCCAGTTGAAGGCGGCCCGCAGGCGCTCGCCGGCTTCCGGCCCCGCCACGAAGGCGGCGGCCACGGCAGCCAGGATCGCGCCGGCGCGGAGCGCGAAGGGGTCGCGCCGGGCCATTCCGGGCCGCGGGCCGGAGACCCTCAGGCGCGCCAGCGTCGCGGCGGCGCGGCTCCGGTGCAGCGCCCACAGGGCCCTGGTGCCGGGATCGTCTTGGCCCAGCGCCAGCGTGTCCTCGAGCGTCCGGGCCGGTCGGTGGGCCAGGCCGGCATCGCGGTCGATCCGCGCCAGCGCCTGGGTCCGGGCGATCGGCCGCAGGCGGACGAGCGGCAGCAGCGCGGCGACGAGGGCGAGGGCGAAGAGCGCCACCCCGGCCATGCGCCAGGCCGGTCCGGCATCGAGCCACAGCCCGAGCCACGACACGGCCAGGAAGGCCAGCACGACCGCGAGGCCGCGCCACAGGACCGGCCACGCCTGCTCCCACAGGGTCACCCGCCCGGCGCGCACCACCAGCCGTTCGAGCCCTGCGCGCACCGGATCGGCCCGGCCCTCCGGGGCGGGACTGCGTTGCGCGGTGTCCGGCTCGGCCCTCATCATGCCCTGCTCCCGCTGACCCCGCCCAGGCACGGGCGAAGAAGGCAGGCTAGCATGCCGGCGAGGTCGGGCCAGCGGGTCAAATCCGCTCAGGCCGACCGGTCCTTGCGCGGCCGGTCGATGTCCTGGGCGTGCGGCACGCCCCCATTCTGACGCGCCGCCGCGTCGCGCAGGGGTTGCACGGCGCTGCGGGCCTGGGCCAGCGTCGCCTGATGCTCGGCGGCAACGCGGAACGCGCGCTGCACCACGGCCTCGGCGCGGGCGAGAAGATTGCCTTGAAGACTGTCTTGGGACGCCATGACGTCAGCTCCTCCCGGATCACATGCCGGGACGTTAGCCCGGGAGGACTGGCCGCCTCGTTCGGAAAGTCTCTCGCATTTTAGCGATCGGCGCGAGCCGATTCAGACGGCGAGCCACTCCGGCATCCGATCGAGCCCGATCAGCGCCTCGTAAGTCTGCCGCGGCCGGATCACCGCGTGGTCAGCCCCGCGCACCAGCACCTCGGGCACCAGCGGCCGCGTGTTGTAGGTGCACGCCTGCACGGCGCCGTAAGCGCCGGCCGACATCACGGCGATCAGGTCGCCCGGCTTCACCTCCGGCATCTCGCGGGCCAGCGCCAGGTAGTCGCCGCTCTCGCAGACCGGGCCGACCACGTCGGCGGTGAGCCGCCCGGACTGGGGCATCGGCTCGGCCACCGGGCGCAGGGCGTGGTAGGCTTCGTAGAGAGTCGGGCGGATCAGGTCGTTCATCGCCGCATCGACGATCACGAAGGTGCGGCCCTCGCCGTGCTTCACGTACAGGACGCGGGTGACGAGCACGCCGGCATTGCCGGCGATCATCCGGCCGATCTCGAAGACGGGCCTCAGGCCCAAGGGCCGGAAATGCGGCCGCAGCACCTCGGCGAAGGCAGCCGGATCGGGCGGCGGGGCGTTGTCGTCCCGGTAGGGGATGCCGAGCCCGCCGCCGAAGTCGACGTGGTGCAGCGCGTGTCCCGCCGCCATCAGGTCGCGGGCGAGGCCGCAGAGCAGGGAGGCGGCGTTGTCGTAGGGCGCCAGATCGGTGATCTGGCTGCCGATATGCATGTCGACGCCGATGAGGGACAGGCCCGGCAGGCGGGCCGCCCGGTCGTAGACCTCGCGGGCGCGCGAGATCGGGATGCCGAACTTGTTCTCGGACTTGCCGGTCGAGATCTTGGCGTGGGTGCGGGCATCGACGTCCGGGTTGACCCGGATCGAGACCGGCGCCGTCGCGCCCTTGGCGGCGGCCACCCGCGAGAGCTGCTCCAGCTCGGGCTCGCTCTCGACGTTGAAGCACAGGATGCCGGCATCGAGCGCCGCCGCCATCTCGCCCTCGGTCTTGCCGACGCCCGAGAACACGATCCGCTCGCCCGGCACGCCGGCGGCCAGCGCCCGGCGCAATTCGCCCTCCGAGACGATGTCCATGCCGGCGCCCAGCCGCGCCAGGGTGGCGAGCACCGCCTGGTTCGAGTTCGCCTTCATGGCGTAGCAGACCAGGGCATCGTCGCCGGAGAAAGCCTCGGCGAAGACCCGGTAATGCCGCTCCAGAGTGGCGGAGGCGTAGCAGTAGAACGGGGTGCCGACCGCGCCCGCGAGCCGTGCCAGGTCGACGTCCTCGGCGTGGAGCACGCCGTCGCGGTAGGTGAAATGGTGCATGGGAGTGACCGACGTCCGGGCGCTGCCGCGCCTGCTGCGAGCGCGTGAGACGCGCCCTCTACACGAAACCGGACGGCGTTGGCACCCTGGGCCCCGCTAGAGCAGCGGGTCGAGGGGGAAGGGCTCCTTGGGGATCGCGTAGCCCTTGCGGCGGCGGGACGACGACTCGACCGGGGCCGGGATCCCGGTCGGGGCGGCGACGGCGGCCGACGGTAGCTCGTCGGCCTCGTCGGGGGCGGAGGCGCCTGCCGACAGGCCGATTCCGGCCGGCAGGGTGTTGACCGCGGCGGCCCCGGTCTTCGGCCGGGGCGAGCCCGCGGCGGTCCCGGCTTGCGGCTGGACGGCCGGGGCCGCCGCGGGCGGCGGCTCGAGCGGGCCGCGCCGGCCGCAGGCGGCGGCCGAGAGGGCGATCAGGCCGAGGAGGGCGAGGGTACGGGGACGGAACACGGGCGACATCCGGGCGCTAAGCGTGGCGGCACCATAGCGGCCAGCCTAGCGCGAGGCGAGCCCGGCGCTCACGGCATCGGCCACGGACTTTGCGCGTCGGTTGCACGGCATTCGAGCGTGGCCGTTAAGGCGGCGTTGCGAGGGCGGACCGGAAGAGGAGGGGCCCGGTCCGGGCGTCCCGTCGCCACCCGGCGACACAAAGCCACGCGGGCCACCCGCGGCGAGGCGACGGAACGGCGATCGTTTCGCTCGCCAATCCGTTAACGAACGGTTAAGCTTATGGCCCTCGCGTCGGCTTCCGTCGCGTTTGTGAGTGTCCTGTGAGCCTTTCGACGGTGCGGCTGCACCAGCTCCTCGTCGCCGCGGCTTTCCTGGTGCCGTGCGTCGTCCTGGTGGGCGCGGCGTGGTGGAACCGGGCCGAGGTCCTGCGGGAAGAGGACAGCGCCGTGGTCCGCACCGCGGCGGTGATGCACGAGCACGCCTCGAAGGTGTTCGACACCGCCGAGCTGGCGATGGACCGGGTCGACGATTACGTCTTCGACCGCGGCTGGAGCCAGATCGCGGCGCCCGCCACCGGCGGGTTCCTGGCGAGCCTGAAGGCGCCCCTCGCCCAGGCAAGGGCGGTCTGGGTGGTCGATCCGCAGGGCAAGATCCAGGCGTCCAGCCGCGAGGCCGATCTCGGCCGCGACGTCGCGGAGCGGGACGTGTTCTCGGTCCACCGCCAGCGCGACATCGGCATCTATGTCAGCCCGGCCGTGCGCGAGCCGGACGGCACTGCCGCCTTCATGGTCAGCCGGCGGCGCTCGACCGATGACGGGCGCTTCGACGGCGTCATCGTGATCGCGCTCGGGACCGAGTACTTCGCCCGCTTCTATGCCGAGATCGCCGCGCCGACCGACCACCGGGCCATGCTGGTGCGCGCCGACGGGGCGGTTCTGGTGCGCGAGCCGCCCGGCCCGGAGGTCGACGAGCGGCTGGCTCAGGGCGACCCGCTGCTGCGGGCGATCCGCGCCCGGCCGCCGGGCGGCGCGGCCTCCGGGACGCCGCCGGGCGAGGCCGAGCGGCTCTATGCCTGGCGCCGGATCGGCGAATACCCGGTCGATGTCGCCTTCTCGGTCGAGACCGCGATCGCCCTCGACCGCTGGTACGATAACCTGCGGGTCTATGGCCTCGTCGCCACCGTCTCGGCCCTGACGCTGGTGATGATGGCCTGGCTGGCGCTCGCCCGCGCCAGGGCCGAGCAGCAGGCCTTGTCCGACCTCAAGCGCGAGCACGCCCAGCGGCTCGCCGCCGAGAGCCAGCTGCGCCAGTCGCAGAAGATGGAGGCGGTGGGCCAGCTCACCGGCGGCATCGCGCACGACTTCAACAACCTGCTGGCGGTCATCACCGGCTCCCTCGAGCTGGTGCAGCGCCGCATCGCCCGGGGCGACACCGATGTCGGCCGCTTCATCGCCGGCGCCCTCGACGGCACCGACCGGGCGGCGAAGCTCACCCACCGGCTCCTCGCCTTCGCGCGCCAGCAGCCGCTCGAGCCGCGCCCGACCGACCCGAACCGCCTCGTCGGCGGCATGATCGACCTGCTCCGGCGCACCCTCGGCGAGACGGTCCGGGTCGAGACCCGGCTGATGGCCGATCCCCCGGCGATCTTCGTCGACCAGAACCAGCTCGAGAACGCGATCCTCAACCTCGCGGTCAATGCCCGCGATGCGATGCCGGGCGGCGGGACGCTCGCCCTCGAGACCGCGCACGCCACCCTCGACGACGGCCGGGAGGCGGTCTCCGTCACGGTCCGGGACACCGGCACCGGCATGCCGCCCGAGGTGGTCGCCCGGGCCTTCGAGCCGTTCTTCACCACCAAGCCGCAGGGGCGGGGCACCGGCCTCGGCCTGAGCCAGGTCTACGGCTTCGTCACCCAGTCGGGCGGGCGCGTGCGCATCGACAGCCAGCCGGGGCAAGGCACCGCCATCGAGCTGATGCTGCCGGTGAGCGCGGATGGCGTGCCGGCCGAGACCGCCGGACGGTCCAGCCTCGCCGCGTCCCGGCCTGGCCGCGCGCGGCAGACCGTGCTGGTGGTGGAGGACGACGCCGCAGTGCGGCTCGCCAGCGCCGAGACGATCGGCGAACTCGGCTACCGGACCGTGACGGCGCCGGACGGCGCGGCGGCCCTCGCCGCCCTCGACAGCGAGCGGGACGTCGCGGTCCTGTTCACCGACGTGGTGATGCCGGGCATCGACGGGCCGACCCTGGCCGCCGAGGCGCGGCGGCGCCGGCCCGACCTGCGGGTGATCTTCGCCACCGGCCATCCCCGCGACGACGCGCAGGAGGGCCCGCGCTTGGGCCCTGGCGAGACGGTCTTGCGAAAACCCTTCACCATCGAGGCCCTGGCCGAGGCCCTGGAGGCCGCGAGCCGCGCCGAAGCCTCGGCGTGAGCCGAGGCCGCCGCAAACGCCTTACTTGTGCGTCGCTTCGTAGTAATCGATCGCCTTCTTGCAGTTGACCGAAATCTTCTTCATGTTCTTTTCGAAGCATGCCTGGACCTCGGGACCGTCCGGCGGCAGGTTGCCGCAATAGGTCATGTAGTCGCCCGTGCAGTACTTCTTCAGGTTAGGGTCGTCCCGCTGGGCCAGAGCCGGTCCGGCGAGCACCATCAGGCTGCCGGCAGCCAGGAGAACGAGCGACATCGGCCTGAGCATCATGTCTGTCGAAGCCTTGCGGAGGGTTGGAGGTGGCAGCGACATGGCCCGAAACCCGCAGCCTGACAAGGGCTGAGGGGCCGGACCGGTGGGGGCCCGACGCCGGCGATGCGCGGCCGGGCGCAGGCCGGGGGACGAGAGAACTTCATTGCCACAACGGCTTGGGTGGTGTTTCCGCGGGGTGTCGCAGGTCGGCGCATCGCCGCCATGCGGGGGACCGGACGGCTGCGATGTGCCGCAGAGCACAACGACCGAGGGACATCCTCTCGTGTCATCCCGCCGCGGCGGGCGTCGGCATCGGCGTCGCCTGCGGCAGGCGCGGCTCGGGCCGGACCTGACCCTGCATCAGGGCGTCGGCCACCTCGGCGATTCGGCGCTCCAGAGCGGCGTTCTGCGCGGCGATCTCGGCGGTCAGGGGCGGGGCTGCCGCCCGGCCGGCCGCCTTCAGGGCCTGGTGCAGCCGCGCGATCTCGGCCCGGGCCGCCTCGGCCTCGGCGGCGTGGCGGCTCACGAGATCGGCGAGCGCGTCCTCGAGCGCCTGGATCTGCTCGCGCGCGGCACTGGCGACGGTCTCCCCGGCGGCTGCCACCTGCCCGCGGGCCGCCCGCACGCGCTCCTCGGCGACGCCCCGTGCCGTCTCGGCCTCGGCCCGGCCGCTCCGGCTCGCCTCGACCTCCCCGCGCAAGGACGTGAGTTCGGCGAGGGCCCGCTGGTAGGGCGCCTCCAGCGCCCGCATCGCCTCCTCGGCGGCGGCACGGGCGGTGCGGGCTTCGACCAGGTCGCTCTGAACCTGGGCGAGATTGCCGCGCGTCGCCAGGAGATCGCGCTCGATCTCGGAGAGATGCGCGTCCCGGCGCTCGATCTCCTGGGTCAGCGTGCCGATCCGGACGATGCGGCGACCCATCTCCTCCATCTCGGCCCGGCGGGCGGCCATCGCTTCCTCGACCCGGCGCTCGAGCTGGCGCTCGCGCACCGCGAACTCGGCCCGCAGGTGATCCTTCTCGGCGGTCAGCTCGACGATCGACATCGGGTAGAGCGCCTCGAGCCGGCGGCGCGCCAGGCGCTCGGCCCGGGCGTTGAGCGCCGGCAGGATCAGCAGGGCGCACAGGCTGGCGCCGAGAAACCCCAGCGCCGCGAACATCAGGGACTCGATCACCCGGGCGATACTCTCTCGGCGTCCGGGCGGGATCCCCCGCACGAACGGTTGATACGGTCGGCGCACGCCGGGCCTCCGGCGAGGGGCCCGGCAGGGGCGGCGCGGGGCCGAACCCTGCCACGGGAACGCCGCCAGGACCAGCGCGGCCGTGCGGAGCCGATCCGGTCAGAACGGGTTCCAGGTCGGCGCGTCGGTGAACTTGAGATAGCCGACATTGATCCCGAAGCGAGCCCCGACCCCGGCCCGGATCGGCACCACCACGATGTTCTCGGCGGTCACCGCCGACATGCCGAACCCGCCGACCACGTAGGCCGAGCCGTCCATGCCGACGAAGCGGCGGTAGAGTGCCTTCACCCGCGGCAGGTTGTAGATCAGCATCATCGTGCGGGCGCCGTCGCCGCCGACGTCGAAGCCGAGCGACGGGCCTTGCCAGAACACCTTGCGCTGGCCGGCATTGCGGGTGAAGAGCGTGCCCTCGCCGTAGCGCACGCCGCCGATGATCGCGCCGGAGGCTTCCTGGCCAAGGATGTAGCCGTTGGGCTCGCCCCAGCGCCGGCTCGCCTCCTGGATCGTCAGGGCGAGGCCGCGCGATACCGAGCCGAAGAACTGATGGCCCGAATCGATGATCTCCTGCGGCTGGAAGGT
Organism: Methylobacterium aquaticum; assembly: GCF_001043915.1. Taxonomy (GTDB): domain Bacteria; phylum Pseudomonadota; class Alphaproteobacteria; order Rhizobiales; family Beijerinckiaceae; genus Methylobacterium; species Methylobacterium aquaticum. Next base: position 22,171 of record NZ_LABX01000112.1, read on the forward strand.
GCCGGAATCGCCGGACCCGCGCCCCTGCGCCGCGGCGGGAAGGACGCCCAGCATTGCGGGCCCGGCGAGGAGGACCGCGAGGGCACGCCGGCGCGAGACCCCGGATGTCTGCCGACCTGCGGCGGCGGAGGAGGCTGAGAGCATTCGTTAGGCGTCCCGGCTTTAAATGGTCGTGGTCGGTCACGGGGCGATGGGCCCGCGGAAACCGGCGCGGACGGGCGGCGGGATGCCACAGATGCGGCGAATATGGGTAAGATCCGGTTAACGCGCCGCGGCGTGCTGTCGCTCGTCTCGGTCGGAGCGATCCTCCCCGTCGCGGCGATCCGGCCGGCCCGCGGCGAGACGCCGCTCGGCGTGCTGGACCTTTACGCCGCCGACCGCCTGACCGGGCTGGCCCTGCGCGGCTTCGATGCGGTCTCCTACCGGCTCGGATCGGTGCCGCGGCCTGGCTTTGAGGCGCATGAATTCACCTGGTCGGGCCTCGTCTGGCGCTTCGAGTCCGCGGCCAATCGCGGCGCCTTCGCGCGATCCCCCGACGCCTATGCCCCGCGCCTCGGCGGCTTCGATCCGGAAGGCGTGGCCGCCGGTCGCCTCGTCGAGGCCGACCCGCTCGTGGCGGCCATGAGCGACGAACGTGTCTACCTGTTCCGCGACGCCGAGCGCCGCGCACGGGCGGACACGACGCTGATCGACACCGCGGAGGCACGCTGGCCGAAGCTGCGGCCCAATGCCGCCTTCGGCGGCTGAAACCCAATCCCGCCTTCGGCGGCTGAAACCCAATGCCGCCTTCGGCGGCAGCCACGCGATCCCGCCTTCGGCGGCTGACGCCCGATTCAGGCCCCGGCGGGCAGGACCGCGCGGCCGGCCTGGGACGGGTCGCCGAAGGCCGCGAACGGGCCGTTGCGGTACTGGCCGGGCCGGCGCCCGTAGCCGAACGGATGCCCATCGGGACCGACGACGCATCCGCCGGCCTGGGTCAGGATGTGGTCGCCCGCGGCCGTGTCCCACTCCATGGTCGGGCCGCAGCGGACATAGACGTCGCCCTCACCGCAGGCGAGAAGACCGAACTTGAGGGCCGAGGAGACCCCGCGTCTTTGCCCGATCGGCAGGCCCGCGAGGCAGGCCTCATCCGCCGCCTCGCCGTGGCTGCGGCTGACGAGGGCCGTCATTCCCTCCGGCGGGACCGGCCGCGCCGCGACGGCCCGGAAGGCGCCCGGCCGGCCCTCGGCGACCGCCGCTTCCAGCGCATGCGTGCCGGCGGCCCAGACCCGGCCGAGGGCGGGCGCCACGAGAGCCGCCGCGACCGGCCGCTCGCCGGCGACGAGGGCGATGTTCACCGTGTACTCGCCGGTCCCCTTCAGGAAGTCCTTGGTTCCGTCGAGGGGGTCGACGAGAAAGAACAGGGCGGCCGGGGCGGCCTCGGCGGCGGTCTCCTCGGCGATCACCGGGATGCCGGGCCAGGTCTGCGCGAGGTCGGCGACGATCTGCGCCTCGGCGGCGAGGTCGGCCTGGCTCGTCGGCGAGCCATCCGCCTTGAGGTGGTGGCGGCAGCCGCCGCGCTCGTAGGCCCGCAGGAGCACGCCGGCAGACGCGGCGATCTCGGCAAGCCGCAGAGCGACGGCGTCCCGCTCGGCGGGCTCGGGCGATCGGTCGAGGGACAGGGACGGTGCGGGTGTCATGGTGCTGTCATGCCCTCCGCCGACGATTTTGTCATCAATCCCGCCGGATCGGCCCTGCCGCGGCGATCCGAGCGAACCCCGCACGCGATCGCCTTTTCAAACCGCCGCGCGGCGGCTATCCGTGCCGGCAAAACGTGGCGGGAGCCGCCGCGACTCGACATCATCTGCCGGCCCCGCGGAGCACTCCCATGACCACCGTCACCCTCGACGCCCTCGATCTCTCGGCGCTGCTCTGCTCGCGGGTCTGCCACGACGTCATCAGCCCGGTCGGCGCCATCGTGAATGGCCTCGAGGTGCTGGAGGATGAGGACAGCGCCGAAATGCGCGACTTCGCCCTCGATCTGATCCGCAAGAGCGCCAAGCAGGCTTCGGCCCGGCTGCAATTCGCCCGCATCGCCTTCGGGGCCGCGGGCTCGGCGGGCTCCAGCATCGATCTCGCCGATGCCGAGAACGTCGCCCGCGGCATGTTCGGCGACGAGAAGACGCAGCTCTCCTGGAGCGCGCCGCGGGCGCTGTTCCCGAAGAACAAGGTCAAGCTGCTTCTCAACCTCGTGGTCATCGCCGTGACGGCGATTCCCCGGGGCGGCGTCATCGACGTCAAGGTCACGGGCGAGGCCGAAGGGGCGCTCTTCGTTCTCACCGCCAAGGGCACGCATGCGCGCATCCCGGCCCATGTCGAGACGCTGATCGCCGGCACGCCCGCGGGCGGCACCGTCGACGCCCACGCGATCCAGCCGTTCTATGCCGGCCTGGTCGCCCGCGCCGCCGAGATGGACGTTCGGTTCTCGATCGACGGCGACACGGTGACGATCAGGGCCGAGGCTGCCGCCCCGAGCGTGCCTCCCGCCTCGGCCGAGACCAATGCCGAGACGGACGATAACGGCATTTAACCCTGCACTCGGCCGTTGGGGACGGGCCGTTTTCTCTCGCGTATCCCCTGTTTTTCCTGGTCCCGGACGGATTTGTGACCGGGGCCGGAACAGTGTGAGGTTTTTCGGCAACGGATCATAAAGGCTCCCATGGCAGCGTGACTCAGCGCAGAGATCCTGCGTGGATCGATGAGTGGCCGCGATGGACGATTTGTTGCGTGAGTTCCTGACAGAGACCGGCGAGCACCTGGACACTGTCGACCTCGAGCTCGTCCGGTTCGAGCAGGATCCGAACAACCAGACGATCCTGCGGAATATCTTCCGGCTGGTGCATACCATCAAGGGCACCTGCGGGTTCCTCGGCCTGCCGCGCCTCGAAGCGCTGGCGCATGCGGCCGAGACCCTGATGGGCAAGTTCCGCGACGGCATGCCGGTGACGAGCCCCGCCGTGAGCCTCATCCTCCAGACCCTCGACCGGATCAAGCTGATCGTGGCCGAGCTGGAGCGGACCGCCGCGGAACCCGCCGGGATCGACGAGGATCTGATCGGCGCCCTCGAGCGGATGTCCGAGGCGCCGATGCCCGCGCCCGAGCCCGTTCCCGCCGCTCCCCCGGCGACCTCCGGCACCATGGTGCTCCAGGTCCTGGAGCGCGCCCTGAAGCCCGGCGAAGTCTCCCTCGACGATCTCGAGCGCGCCTTCCGTGACACCCCCGGCCCCGAGGTCGAGGCCGAGATCCCGGTTCCCGTCCCGATGCCGGCGCCCGAGCCCGTGCGCCCGGCAGCGGCCCGTCCGGGGCCGGCGCGTGCCGAGCCGGTCCGGCAGGAGGCGGCCCCGGCCGAGGCCCGCCGCGCCGATCCGGCGCGGTCCGAGGGGCCCGTGGCCGAGACCGACACCAGCCCGGTCAGCAAGGTGCAGACGATCCGGGTGAACGTCGACACCCTCGAGCACCTGATGACCATGGTCTCGGAGCTGGTGCTGACCCGCAACCAGCTGCTCGAGATCGCCCGCCGGCACGAGGACGGCAATTACAAGGTGCCGCTCCAGAGGCTCTCGCACGTCACCGCCGAGCTGCAGGAAGGGGTGATGAAGACCCGCATGCAGCCGATCGGCTCGGCCTGGCAGAAGCTGCCGCGGGTGGTGCGCGACCTGTCGTCGGAACTCGGCAAGAAGATCGACCTGGTGATGCAGGGCGCCGAGACCGAGCTGGACCGCCAGGTTCTCGAGGTCATCAAGGACCCGCTCACCCACATGGTGCGCAACTCGGCCGATCACGGCATCGAGTCGGGCGCGGAGCGCAAGTCCGCCGGCAAGCCCGAGAAGGGGACGATCCGTCTCAACGCCTTCCACGAGGGCGGCACGATCACGATCGAGATCGCCGACGACGGCAAGGGCCTCGATCTTCAGGCGATCCGCCGCAAGGCGGTCGAGCGCGGCGTCGCCAGCGAGGCCGAGATCGAGCGGATGACCGACGCCCAGGTGGCGAAGTTCATCTTCCATGCCGGCTTCTCCACCGCCAAGGCGGTCACCTCGGTCTCCGGCCGCGGCGTTGGCATGGACGTGGTGAAGACCAACATCGAGCTGATCGGCGGCACGATCGACATCCAGACCCAGCTCGGCCGCGGCACCACCTTCACGATCAAGATTCCGCTCACGCTCGCCATCGTGGCGGCGCTGATCGTCTCGGCCCGCGAGCACCGCTTCGCGATCCCGCAGGTCTCGGTCCTCGAGCTGGTGCGGGTGCAGCCGGGCACCGACCACACTGTCGAGCGCATCAACGGCTCGCCGGTCCTGCGCCTGCGCGACCGCCTGCTGCCGATCGTCCCGGTGGCGGCGATGCTCGGCCTCGACGCGCCCGACGCCCCGGCCTCGACCGACGAGGGCTTCGTGGTGGTGAGCCAGGTCGGGCGCCAGCGTTTCGGCATCCTGGTCGACGGCGTCTTCCACACGGAAGAGATCGTCGTGAAGCCGATGTCCTCGAAGCTGCGGCACATCCCGCTCTTCTCGGGCAACACCATCCTGGGTGACGGGGCGGTGGTGCTGATCATCGACCCGAACGGCGTCGCCCGGATGGTCGGCTCCGGCACCGCGACCGGCCAGCCCGGCGAGGTCGAGGCGGAGGCCGAGGGCGAGGAGAACGGGGCCGATCAGGCGGTGACGCTGCTAGTGTTCAAGGGCGGCGGCGACGCGCTCAAGGCGGTTCCGCTCTCCCTCGTCACGCGCCTGGAGGAGATCGACGCGGCGAAGATCGAGTGGGTCGGCGGGCGTCCGCTGATCCAGTATCGCGGCCGGCTGATGCCGCTCGTTCCGGCCGATCCGTCGCAGGCGATGAAGCGCGAGGGCCCCCAGGCCCTGGTGGTCTTCTCGGACGGCGAGCGCTCGATGGGCCTCGTCGTCGACGAGATCGTCGACATCGTGGACGAGGTGCTGGACATCGAGCTGGTGACCGAGCGCTCCGACCTGATCGGCTCGGCGGTGGTGCGCAACCGGGCAACCGAGATCGTCAACATCGCCCATTACCTCCCGCTCGCCCACGACGATTGGGGCCAGGCGGCCCATCGCGCGGTGCCGAAGGCGCCGAGCCTGCTCCTCGTCGACGACTCCGCCTTCTTCCGCGAGATGCTGACCCCGGTGCTGAAGGCGGCCGGCTTCCGCGTCACGCAGGCCGGCGGTGCCGAGGAGGCCTTGCGCCATCTCGGTGGCGAGGCGCGGTTCGACCTGGTCGTCTGCGACCTCGAGATGCCGGGCCGCTCCGGCTTCGACCTGATCGAGGCGATGCGCAAGGCCGGCGGCCGGCTCGCGACGATGCCGGTGGTGGCTTTGGCCGGCACCATGGCGCCGGATTCCCTCGCCCGCGCCCGGGCGCTCGGCGTCGCGGATTGCGTGGCGAAGTTCGACCGCACCGGCCTGGTGGCGGCGGTGAACGAGATCACCAGCGCGCCCCTCGACGCCGCGGCCTGACGACCCGCCGATCGCTGTCCGGACGCCGCGGCGTCCGGACGCCACGAAGACCGCCCGCCACGCCCTCACAGATCCCGAGTCCGCCCATGATGGCCGCCAACACCAACACCGCCGGCACGACCGCGCCTTCCGGCGAGACCACCGACTATGTCACCGTGCTCCTCGGCGACGAGCTGTTCGGCCTGCCGATCGATCGGGTGCACGACGTCTTCATCGCCACCAACCTGACCGACGTTCCGCTGGCGCCGCCGGAGATCAAGGGCCTGCTCAACCTGCGCGGCCGCGTCGTGACGGCGCTCTGCCTGCGTCGGCGCCTCGGCCTGCCCGACCGTACCGGCGACGGCCGCAACATGGCGGTGGGCCTGGAGCATGGCGGCGAGGCTTACGGCCTGCTCGTCGACCAGGTCGGCGAGGTGATGAAGTTGTCGGCCGACACCTACGAGCCGAACCCGGTCCATCTCCACAATCGCTGGCGCGCGGTCTCGCGCGGGGTGCACCGCCTCAACGGTCGCCTGCTGATGATCCTCGACGTCGAGGCGGTTCTCGCCTTCGGTGACGAGCGCCAAGCGGCCAGCGCGGCATGACCCCGGGGACTGCCGGATGAGAACCTTCCTGATCGTCGACGACTCGGCGGTGATCCGCAAGGTGGCACGCCGGATCATCGAGGGACTCGGCTTCCGGGTGGCGGAAGCCGAGGACGGCCAACAGGCCGTCGAGCAATGCCGTTCGGGCATGCCGGACGCCATCCTGCTCGACTGGAACATGCCGCACATGGACGGCTACGAGTTCGTGCGCGCCCTGCGGCGGCTGCCTTCGGGCGACCACCCGAAGGTGCTGTTCTGCACCATCGAGAACGACGTCGCGTCGATTGCCCGGGCACTGCATGCCGGCGCCGACGAGTACATCATGAAGCCCTTCGACAAGGACATCATGACCGCCAAGCTCCAGGCGGTCGGCCTCGCCTGATCCCAGCGGTCAAACCACGACGACCGTTGGTTCTGGTCTCGATGGTTCGTCGATCCCAAGGTCCCCGACATCCGGCCTTGGTGTCGAACCTGCGAGAGGGGTCAACGGCCCTGTCGGTCCCGGGCCTGCCCGAGATCGACGGGATGCGGCAGCATCCCGGGACGTTGGCAGGAGAGGTCCGCCGGCGCGGTCGGCCTTCCGTCAAGGCCGACCGCGCGTGAGCCTCGCCCGAGCGGCGGGCTCGCCCGAACACGCAAGACGCCTACGAGACGCCCCGGCCTTGTACCGGGGCCCGATCCCCCGGCCCGCCCCGCGGCGGGCCCACCGAGATACTCCATGGCCGCATCCGCCGCGCCCTCCATCCCGTCATCGAGCGCCGGATCGCGCATCCGCGTCCTCGTCGCCGACGATTCCGTCGTGGTCCGCGGGCTGGTCTCGCGCTGGCTCGAAGAGGCCGGCTGCGAGATCGTCGGCACGGCCTCGAACGGCCGCATCGCGCTCGATGCCCTCGACCGGGTCCAGCCCGACATCGTGCTCCTCGACATCGAGATGCCGGAACTGGACGGCACCCAGGCGCTGCCCAAGATGCTGGCCAAGCGTCCCGGGCTCCAGGTCGTGATGATGTCGACCCTGACCCAGCGCAATGCGGAGATCTCCCTCCGCTGCCTGGCGCTCGGCGCCATCGACTACCTGCCCAAGCCCGAGGGCAACCGTGGCGTCACCACCCAGGCAAGCTTCCGCGAGGATCTGGTCCAGAAGATCCGGATGCTCGGGGCCGACCTGCGCAACCGGCCGCGAGCGCGCCCGGCGTCCCTGGCCGAGCGGCCCGGCCTGCCCGAGCGCCCGGCGACCGCGGCCATCCCGGCCCCGTCGCCGCGCCCGGCCCCGGCCGCCACCCCAGTCGGGGTGCGCCCGCGCCCGCTGCGGACGAGCCCGCCGCGCTGCCTGCTCGTCGGCGCCTCGACCGGCGGACCGCGCGCGGTGGGGGAGGTGCTGGAAGGCATCGGCGCCGCGACCCTGCGGCGCGTGCCGATCCTGATCGTCCAGCACATGCCGCCGGTCTTCACCGCCGTCTTCGCCGAGCATCTCGGCGCCCGGATCGGCCTGCCGGCCGCGGAGGCCAAGCACGGCGAGCCGGTGCGTCCCGGCGTCGTCTACGTCGCTCCCGGCGGGCGCCACATGGGTCTGTCCGGCACCGCGAACGACGCGGTGATCCAGCTCAATGACGGGCCGCCGGTGAATTTCTGCCGCCCGGCGGTGGACGTGATGTTCCGCGACGCGGCCGATGTCTACGGCGCCGCCACCCTGTCGGTGGTCCTCACCGGCATGGGCTCGGACGGCACCAAGGGCGCCAAGGCGCTCGTCGAGGCCGGCGGCGTCATGCTCGCCCAGGACGAAGCCACCTCGACCGTCTGGGGTATGCCCGGCAGCCTGGTGAAGGCCGGTTACGCCCACGAGATCCTGCCGCTGCCGGCGATCGGCCCGGCCCTGCGCACCGCCCTCGGCGGCCCAGGCCACTGATGTGCACCCTGCCACGGATCCCCGGGAGGATGCCGCGCCGATGACCGAAACCGAGTTCGACTTCCTCCGCCTCTACCTCAAGCAGCGCTCCGGCCTCGCCCTGACGGCGGAGAAGCGCTACCTGGTCGAGAGCCGCCTGTCGCCGGTCTGCCGGCGCTTCAACCTTGCCGGGCTGACCGAGCTGGTCGGCTGCCTCCGGGTCGCCCGCGACGGTGCCATCGAGCGGGCGGTCGTCGAGGCGATGACCACCAACGAGACCTTCTTCTTCCGCGACCGGACGCCGTTCGACCTGTTTCGCGACGTGCTGCTGCCCGGCGCGCTCGCGGCGAGGGCGACGCAGCGCCGCCTGCGGATCTGGTGCGCCGCCGCCTCGACCGGCCAGGAACCGTACTCGCTGGCGATGCTGCTGGCGGAAGCCGCGCCGCGGCTCGCCGGCTGGCGGGTGGAGATCGTCGCCACCGATCTCTCGACCGAGGTGCTGGAGAAGGCCAAGCTCGGCCTGTACAACCAGTTCGAGGTCCAGCGCGGCCTGCCCGTGCAGCTCATGCTCAAGCACTTCACGCAAGTGGGCGAGCAATGGCGGATCGCAGAATCGTTGCGCCAGATGGTCGATTTCCGGCCTCTCAACCTGCTGCAACCGTTCGAGCAGCTCGGCACGTTCGACATCGTCTATTGCCGCAACGTGCTGATCTACTTCGACACGGTGACCAAGGCCGATGTCCTGCGCCGCATCGCCGACCAGCTCGCCCCGGACGGCGCGGTGCTGCTCGGCGCCGCCGAGACGGTGATCGGGATCACCGAGGCGCTCACGCCCGATCCCGACCATCGTGGCCTCTACCGTCACGCCAAGGCGGGTGCGAGCCCCGGCGTCGTGGCGCACAGTGCCGTGACACAGGCCGTCCCGGTGACCGCCGCCGCGGCTGTGTCCGGCCTGCGCTGGGCGGCGCGCTGACGGCATCGTCCCGGCGCCCGGGACGGCGGGCGTCGTCGCCGCACCGGTCCGTCCTGGCGGCACGCCACCCGGCAGGGGCCGCGTCGGCACGAAGGACGGGGAGCCGCGCTCCAGCGGCCGCGTCAGCACAGCCCTGCGCAAGGCGGGCGGGTGAGGATGCGGACAATCCCGGGCAATGCCCCGATGCTCGGGCTCCGCCTTCCCCCGCACACAATCCCTGCGCCCGATCGGCCCTGACCGGATCCACACCCGCCGAGTGGGTCCGCGATCACGAAGCCCGGACTCCCGCGCCGCGGCCGGGCTGGAGGAGGGTGAACGGCGTTCCCTCGACATCCCGTCGGACCCGATTGGTCCGGTTCCCGGCGCCGGTGCCAGCCGTCACCGCGCAGGCAGCCATGCGCCGGCGGAGCGCAACGGACGGGCGCGGTCCGGCCGCGAACCTTGATCGCATCCGCCAAACCCCAATCGTCGCCAGCAACGAAAAAACCCCGCCGGAGCGGGGTTCTTTCGTACCGTCCGACCCCCCGTTGTGCAGGGGCCGGCCCGTCTCAGACCGCGATCCGGTCCTCGTCCTCGGTCGGCTCGCGCAGCACGTAGCCACGGCCCCAGACCGTCTCGATGTAGTTCTTGCCCTGGCTGGCATTCGCCAGCTTCTTGCGCAGCTTGCAGATGAACACGTCGATGATCTTCAGCTCGGGCTCGTCCATGCCGCCATAGAGATGGTTCAGGAACATCTCCTTGGTCAGCGTGGTGCCCTTGCGCAGGCTGAGGAGTTCCAGCATCTGGTACTCCTTGCCGGTGAGGTGGACCCGGGCGCCCGACACCTCGACGGTCTTCTGATCGAGGTTCACGATCAGGTCGCCGGTGGTGATCACCGATTGCGCGTGGCCCTTCGACCGGCGCACGATCGCGTGGATTCGCGCGACCAGTTCATCTTTGTGGAAAGGTTTGGTGAGGTAATCATCGGCCCCGAAGCCGAGGCCCTTCACCTTGTCCTCGATGCCGGCCATGCCGGAGAGGATCAGGATCGGGGTCTTGACCTTCGCCACGCGCAGCGAGCGGAGAACCTCGTAGCCCGACATGTCGGGCAGGTTCAGGTCGAGCAGGATGATGTCGTAATCGTACAGCTTGCCGAGGTCGACACCCTCCTCGCCAAGGTCGGTCGTGTAGGTGTTGAAGTTCTCGGACTTGAGCATCAGCTCGATGCTCTGCGCCGTGGCGCTGTCGTCCTCGATCAGAAGTACCCGCATCTCAGGTCCCCAAGCCCTGGCCCTCAAGGGTTAAGGCAAGCCCCCGCCGCCCGTCTCCCACCGGCCCGTGGGGGACGCCCGTTATCTTCCGAACCGCGACGCTAGGCCCGAACGGTTAACAAACCCTGCTCCTGTCCCGCAAGCGGTTAGGAAACCGCCTGATGGACCGGCCCCTTGAGGGTTGGCGTTCCGTTCCGGCCGATTCGCGGTAGCATATCTGCATCCCGCTCCCGCCGAGCCGCCTAAATGACTCGCATCATTGAGGGCCGCCCGCGATGTTGTTTCCGTGCCACGCCCCCGGAGAACCTCCGGGCACCCGCCGCGGATCCCATCTGCCTCAGTGTTAAGGAGAGGGGTAAATGGATCGTTGATGGAATCCGGCAATGGCAGCGTCACGGTTCGGGAAACCGCCTCGTATCAACAGGATGGTGCCGGGAGCGGCGCCATGACCGGGCCCGCGGCGGGGGGAGGGCGCTTCGATGCCGCCCGGGCGGCGCTCGCGGGCGTCGAGGAGGTCGAGACCTTCGGGCGGGTCGTGGCGGTGCGCGGCCTGCTGATCGAGGTCGCCGGCCCGGTGGCGGCGATGCGGCTGGGCGGCCGGCTCGACGTGATGGTGAACGAGGCCGCCGGCGCCGCCATCCCGTGCGAGATCATCGGCTTCTCCGGCCCGCACGCGCTCGCCATGCCGTTCGGCTCGCTCCAGGGGGTGCGCCGGGGCTGCCCGGCCCGGGTGCGGGCGGACGGAGCCGGCGCGATCCGGCCGAGCCGGGCCTGGCTCGGCCGCGTCGTCGATGCCCTGGGACGCCCGATCGACGGGCTGGGACCCTTGCCGCCCGGTCCCGCCGCCTATGGCCTCCAGGCCGATCCCCCGCCCGCCCATGCCAGGCGCCGGGTCGGCCCGCCGCTCGATCTCGGTGTGCGTTGCATCAACACGTTCCTCACCATGTGCGCCGGCCAGCGCATGGGCATCTTCGCCGGGTCCGGCGTCGGCAAGTCGGTTCTGCTGTCGATGCTGGCGCGCTACACCGCCGCCGACGTGGCGGTGATCGGCCTCGTCGGCGAGCGCGGCCGCGAGGTGCAGGAGTTCCTCCAGGACGATCTCGGCCCGGAGGGCCTCGCCCGCTCGGTGGTGGTGGTCGCCACCTCCGACGAGCCGGCCCTGATGCGCCGCAACGCGGCCTATGTCACCTTCGCACTCGCCGAGTACTTTCGGGATCAGGGCGCGCAGGTCCTGTGCATGGTCGATTCGATCACCCGCTTCGCCATGGCCCAGCGCGACATCGGGCTCGCCGCCGGTGAGCCGCCGACCGCCAAAGGCTACACCCCCACCGTCTTCTCCGAATTGCCGCGCTTGCTGGAGCGGGCCGGGCCCGGGACGGGGGACGGGGCGATCACCGGCCTGTTCACCGTGCTGGTCGAGGGCGACGACCACAACGAGCCGGTGGCCGACGCGGTGCGGGGCATCCTCGACGGGCACATCGTGATGGAGCGCGCCATCGCCGAGCGCGGGCGCTACCCGGCGATCAACGTGCTGCGCTCGGTCTCCCGCACCATGCCGCGGGCTTGCGACCCCGATTTCCTGCCCGTGGTGCGCCGCGCCCGCCGGGTGCTCTCGACCTATGCCGACATGGAGGAGCTGATCCGGCTCGGCGCCTACCGGCCCGGCAGCTCGCCGGAAGTGGACGAAGCGATCGGTCTGATGCCAGATCTGGAGGCTTTTCTGGGGCAGGGTAAGGAAGAAGCAACCTCCATCCGCGAGGGTTATGCACGCCTCGCCGCGATCGTCGGCGAGCCGTGAGGGCCGGCCGCGAGGTCCGCTTCGCGGCCCGCGTGACGGCGCGTGGCGGGCCTGATCTCGGCCGCAAGCCCCTGGCGGGAGTAGAGTAACGATGAAGTCGCGGGACACGCTCATCCGGCTGCGCCGCTTCCAGGCCGACGAGAAGCGCCGCAAAGTCGCGCAAATCGAAGCGATGATCGCCGATTTCGCCCGTATGGCCGCCGACCTCGACCGTGAGATCGGCCAGGAGGAGCAGCGGGCCGGGATCTCCGATCCGGCCCATTTCGCCTATCCGACCTATGCCCGCGCCGCCGCTCAGCGCCGCGACAAGCTCCGCCGCTCGGCCGAGGACCTCGACGTCCAGCTCGCTGCCGCCAAGGCTGCCCTGGCCGAGGCGTTCGAGGAGCTGAAGAAGGTCGAGATCCTCGACGACCGCGAGCGCTCGGGCGAGCGCGCCGCCGAGAATGCCCGCGACCAGGCCAGCATGGACGCGATCGGGCTCGGCCGCGCCCGCGCCTGAGACCAACGGTCGTCGGAAACGGCCCTGGTGCGTCCTCGAATTGTCGCCAAGCCTCTGACTTGGCATCAAAATTGACTTGGCATCAAAATCAACTCGGCATCAAAATGTCGAGATCGGTCAACGGCCCGACGCGTCAGCATTTCGGGGACGCCGGTCTGACATGTCAGGCCGTGAGCACCGGGATCTGCCCGGCCGCATCGCCCGGCAGGTCGCCGGTGAGCCGCGGGTCCGGTGTGACCTCGATCGCCCGGGCATAGGGGCGAAAGCCCGAGCGGCGGTAGAACGCGACTGCCCCCGGATGGTCGAAGGTGCAGGTATGCACCCAGAACCGCCGGATCGGGCGGGCGAAGGCGCGGGCCAGAGCCTCGTCCATCAGGCGCCGCCCGCGACCCTGCCCGACCGCCTCCGGCACGAGGCCGAAATAGGCGAGTTGGGCGTCCCCCGCCTGCCGCCAGTCGAGTTCGAGCAGGCCGATATCGCGCCCGTCCTCGGTGAGGGCCAGGGCCTCGACATCCGGGTGGCTCAGGATCGTCCCGAGCGCATCATCAGTCATGCGGGCCCGGCCGAACCACAGCCAGGGCGTTCCGATCGCCGCATACAGGGCCCGGTAGCGGGCGACGTCCGCGCCGATGGCGGCGAGCGGCAGAGGCTCGGCCGGCCGCGGCGCAGGGGGATCGCGTCTCTCCAGATAGGTCACCACGGCGGCGACATGGGTCGGCGGGACCGGGGTATAGCCGTCGAGGCACAGGCGCGGGTCGTCGGTCGGCGGGTGGCTCACGGCGGCGTCTCCTGTCGGCCCATCGGCGCCGCGAGGGGGCCGGCCCGTTTCCCCTCTGTCAAGCTTTCTCGTGCGACCCTTGCGATGAGGCGGGTTCTGTGCCGTTCGCACGACTGTGCGGACGGGGCGTGGCCGTTACATTCGCGAGCGCGGGGTCGGTCGACCCCCGCCGGACCGTTCGAGAGGCACGATCATGCACGACGCCCACGCGCGGGACCGGCGCCGCTTCACCGTCGTCACCGAGCCCCGCGCCCTGGTGTCGCGCCGGATGATCGGGCGTCGCGACGGACCGGCCCTCGAATGGATCGAGGCGGAGCCTGCCGGCGAGCCCCGCGGCGCGCCGATCCTGTTCGTGCACGGTGCCTTCGGGGGCGCCTGGATGTTCGAGGAGATCTTTCTGCCCCACCTCGCCCGGCGCGGCCGGCGCGCCGCCGCGGTGAGCCTGCGCGGCCACGGCCGCAGCCAGGGCGGGCGCGACCTGCGCGCCGCCTCGCTGACCGATTACCTCGCCGACGTGACCCTGGCCCTGGCGCAATGGGGCGAGCCGCCGGTGCTGGTCGGGCACTCCCTCGGCGGGTTGGTGGCGCAGCGCGTCCTCGGCCGGGTGCCGCTGCGCGCCCTGATCCTCATGGCCTCCCTGCCGCCGGAAGGGCTCGGCCTCGTCGGCCCGCGCATCGCGATGACCGATGCGGGATTTTGGGTCGAGGCCCTGGCCGGCTCGCTGCTTCCGGGCCGGGAGCCCGCGGTAGCGCTCGCCCGGCACTGGCTGTTCTCGGAGGGTCTGCCGCTGGAGCGGGCGCAGAGCTACGCCTCCCGGATGTCGGCCGAGAGTCCGGTGGCCCTTGCCGAGGCGCATTGGCCGGCCCTGCCGCTCTCGGCGGCCTTCGCGGGGGTGCCGGCCCTGGTGCTGGGCGGTGCCGACGACCGCATGATCTGGCCGGCGACGACGTGGCGCACCGCGCTCTATCACGGCGCCGAGCACCGCACCGTGCCGGACATCGCCCACTTCCTGCAACTCGATCTCGGCTCTGAGGGCGTGGCCCGCCTGCTCCTCGACTGGCTCGACCGGCGCGGCGCCTGACACCGGCTCCGTCGCGCTTCGCAGCGGACCCGCCGCGCGAGCGGCACGAAACCGTCATGATCCCGTGAAAGGAGGGGCCCGCTCGCGCGGGGCCGTCCTTGCGGTCGCCCGTCGGGTCGGGCAGAAGCGCGCGCGAGAACGGGAACGCGACGAGACCGCGATGAAGAAGATCAAAGAGTTCATCTGGCCGGTCATCGGCCTCGGGGCCGTCGTGGTCTCGGTCTATCTGCTGTGGCACCTGCTGAAGGGGCTGTCCTTCGCCGACGTGAAGGCGAGCCTGGCGGCGATCCCGCCGCACCGCTACGCCCTGGCCGTCGCCTCGACTCTCGTCGCCTACGGCGCGCTCGCCTGGTACGACCGGATCGCGCTGCTGCATCTCGGCGTGAAGGGCATCTCCTGGCTCTTCGTCTCGGTGTGCTCCTTCACCACCTACGCGCTGTCGCACAATATCGGCGCCTCGGTGTTCTCCGGTGCCGTGGTGCGCTACCGCGCCTACACGTCGAAGGGCCTCACCCCCGCGCAGGTGGCGGTGCTGGTGGCGCTCTGCTCCTTCACCTTCGGCCTCGGCACGGCCTTCCTCGGCGGCCTGGTGCTGGTGCTCGAGCCCGAACTGCTCCAGCGCGTGGCGAGCCTCCTGCCGGCGGTGCTCGCGAGCCCGACCACGGCCCGCCTCGTCGGCTTCGGCCTGCTCGGCTTCGTCGCGCTCTACGTCATCGGCTCGGTCCTCCACTTCCGGCCGCTGCACATCCGCTCGTTCAAGATCGAGTATCCGCGGCCCAACATCATGGCCCGCCAGCTGATCGCCGCGCCGCTCGAATTGCTGGGGGCTGCCGGCATCATCTACTTCGCCCTGCCGGAAGTCGGGAATCCCGGCTTCCTCGTGGTGCTCGCCGTGTTCCTCGCCTCGTTCTCGGTGGCGCTGGTCTCCAACGCGCCGGGCGGCATCGGGGTGTTCGAGCTGGTCTTCATCACGGCGATGCCGGACCTGCCGAAGACCGACGTGCTCGCCGCGGTCCTGATCTTCCGCCTGTTCTACCTGTTGGTGCCGTTCGCCCTGGCGATCGGCGTGGTGCTGCTGTTCGAGCGTGGCCGCCTCGCCGAGGCCCTGCGCAACAAGGCGGCCTCGCCCGCGGCCGTGCCGCCGGCGCCGGTCGAGGGCCCCGGCATCACCCCGGACCTGCGCGACGTCCCGGTGCGCAAGGCGGTATGACTCGCGCTCGTCTGCGCCGCGCCGGGCTCGGTCTCAGCACCTTGCTCGGGATCCGGCCGGGCGGTTTCCTGATCCCGTACCGGCATGCCGGTGCGGTGCGGGCGGAGGGCTACCCGGCTCTCCGCCCGATCTTTTCGACGGCCGAGCCCGAATTCCGGGCGGTCCTGGCGGCGATCGAGGCGCAGGCGCCCGGCCTCGACCGCATTGCCGCGGGCGGCCCCGATCTCGTCGGCGAGCGGCCGGCGCGCTTCACGCAGGACTGGTTCCCGCGTCTCGACGCCGCTGCCGCCTATGCCCTGGTGCGTCGCGAAAAGCCCCGTCGCATCGTCGAGATCGGCTCGGGGCACTCGACCCGCTTCCTGGCGCAGGCGGTCCATGACGGCGCTCTGTCGACCGCGATCGCCTGCATCGACCCGTCGCCCCGCGCGCCGCTCGCCGGCCTCGGTCTCCACCATGCGGCGCGGCTGTTCGGCCCCGAGGATGCGGACGACGCGGCCACGCTCGCTCCCGGCGACGTGCTGTTCATCGATTCGAGCCACGTCGCGATGCCGGGCACCGATGTCGACCGGCTGCTCCTCGACGTGCTGCCCCGGTTGCGCCCGGGCGTGCTCGTGCATCTCCACGACGTGTTCCTGCCCGATGCCTATCCGGCGGAATGGGCCTGGCGCGGCTACAACGAGCAAGGGATGGTCGGGGCGCTCCTCCAGGGGAGCGCCTATGCCCTGGTCTTCTCCAGCCGCTACGTCGCGGTCTGGAGCGGCTGGCCGCTCGACGGTGTCCTCTCGCGGCTGCCCCTGCCGCCCGGCGCCTTCGAGTCCAGCCTGTGGCTGCGCAAAACGTGAGATATCCGGCCCGATCCGTCGAATGCCACCGATCGGTCGCGACGCCGGATTAACGCCGGCAGGCGATTGTGGGTCTCGCAAGCCGGCTGCATCGTGCGGCGGCGGGGAGAGACGGCAATGCGTGCGGGTCTGACGGCCGGGCTGGTGGCACTCGGCATCCTGGCCGCCGCGGCACCGGCGGAGGCGCGGGGCGGGCGCGGCGGTTTCCTCGCCGCCATGGTCGCGAGCCGGGCCGTTGCCGCGGCGGGTCGCACGGGTACGGTTCACACCGACAAGGCCCATACGGGCAAGGCGGAAGACCTGCGGCTGCGTGTTGCGGCGGCCGATGCCGGTGGGCCGGAGCCGATGGTCACCGGCACCACCGGCCGCGCCGCGCCGGCGACGGCGGGTCAGGCCGTCCCGGGTCCGGGGGAGGTCGCGCCGGTGAAGGCGCGGCCCCGGTGCTCGGGACGGCTGTTCGGCTCGGGTGCGGGCTTCTGCGAGATCAATTGATCGGCGCCGAGAGGCGCTCGACGTTGTTGCGGACGTGCTCCCGGTAACGGTCGATCACCGCTTCCGGCGTGCCGCCGCCGAGGAGGGTGCTGGTCGCCTCGAGGGCGGCGCCGATCTTCTCGTTGACCATCCGCTGCGCCTCGACCTGACCGGCAAGCCCGCCCCAGGCGAGCTTGACCATGCGCAGTTCGATGACCTTCTGGGATTCCATGGCGAGCATCGCGGTCGCGTACCAAGCGTCCAACATCCCGGTCTCCTTTGCGTTTTGCAAAATCGTTCAGCATCACTCCGCCGGCCATGTCGGCCGGTGCCGAAGACGTCGCCGGTTCGGCGACACGAATGATGCAAAACAACGAAATTATCCCAACGGCCGCTAGAACACGACCTTTGGTTCTGTCCTCGGATTTTCGCCAGAACTTGGGCTCGGCATCGAAAATTCGAGAGAGATCATTGGCCCGGTCGATCTCGATGGCGCTCGACGTCGAATCGATGCGTCCGCATCGCGGGCCATTGATGTCGGCGGAGTTGCGCCACGCCTCTCCACCGGAGGTGGGCCGGCACCCGTGAGCGCCGGCCCGGACCCGTCAGGCGGCGCGGGACGGCGCGAAGGTCGGCAGGCGCCCCATCCGGCGGGCGAGGTCCGTCCAGCACGCGAGCGCCGCATCGACGGCCCGGCTGACCTCGGCGGCCTGAAGCTGCGCGAGGGCGCTTGGCGAACGGACCGCGAGGGCGGCCTTCCAGAACGCGAGGGCGGCCTGGCTCTCGCCTTGAAGGAACGCCACGAGCCGTCCGTTGATCTCGATGAAGCCCTGCATGGCGGCGAGAGGCATCTCCTGCGAGCCCGTGGGGTCGGGCTGCTCCGGCTCGGTCTGCGCGGGAGTCTCATCCGCGGCCGGCTCGGCGGTGGCAGGAATCGCGTGATCCTGGAAGTCCGACGTGTCGATCGGGGCCTGATTGCTCCCGAAAGCAGCGGCTTCGACCATGGACGCCTCTGCGACCGGCTCGAAGGCAACCGGCTCGTGACCCACGGGCGCCTCCACCGGAGAAGCGTCTGACCACGACGGCTCGCTCACGAAGGTCTGTCCCTCGAAGTTTTGCCCTCCGAAGGTCTGCCCTTCGTAGTTCTGTCCCTCGAAGTTCTGCCCTCCGAAGTTCTGTCCTTCGTAGTTCTGCCCCTCGAAGTTCTGCCCGAAGTTCTGCGACGCGGGCCCTTCGGTCCCGCCGAAGGCTGTCGGTGCAGCGCCGGCATACTCGGTGCCGGTCTGACCCAGCTCGCTCGGAGCCTCTGCCATGGAGGTCTGTGGCATATCGCTCTCTTGCATGGGTGAGTCGGTCATGGGCGAGTCGGTGGCCATCGTCTCGTCTGACATGATCTCGCTCGACGTGGTGTCGCTCGATTTTGAAGGATCGTCCGCCCGCGCCGCCGTCCGGACGGCGGGGCGTCGGGGCGGCTTGCGGGGCTTGTCGCTGCGGCGCGTCGTGGTCATGGCTCGGCCTCCTCGGAGTAGCGGGTCCCGCGTCCCTGGCGCGTCACCCGGCAGGCGGCCGCCCTCACCCGATGCGGGGGCGGACGCGCGGAGCCGGAGCGCCGGCAGGCTCGTCCGGGGCACCGGCAGGTCGGCGCGGACGAGTCCGCGCGGCCATCGGCAGCGCGCAAGCGACACGCCGCCGGGCTCATCTCCCGGCCGGACGCCATCGGCGGGAAGCCGGGCCGTGCCGGCTACCGGCCGGCGCGCCCGTCCTCACTGGCGCCATGCGAGACCGATCGTCACCCCGACGGGCTCAGGTCCCGGCCGGTCTCGGGCCGCGATGTCAGGCTTTGGCCTGGGCCTTGTTCAGGTCGGCCTTGATCGTCTCGGACAGGGCAGCGAATTCCTTCGCCTGGCTCTGGAGCGTGCTCATCTGGTTGCGCATGTACTCGCTCTGAAGCGCCAGCGCCTCCTTGACGTCGCGGGTCCGCACCAGCTTCTCGGCGAGGTCGAAGGTCGCGGAGGCGTGCTGCTCGGTGTAATCGAAGCCGCGGGCCACGGCCGTGCCCATGCCGGTCTGCGAGGTCTGGGTCGAGGACTGCACGGTCTCGGCGAGTTTGCGGGCGGTGCCCAGGAAGGTGCCGAACGCCGAGCGGGCGTTCTGCACGCCCTTCTCGGCAAAGTCGCGCATCTCGGTCGGGATCTCGAAGGACTTCTGGGTGGTGGTCATGGCGTGCCCTCTGGCTCGTCGCAGCGCGCCGCCCGTGACGAATTGTGCGACGCAGCAAATACGATGCTGCAACGCAACGCGCGAGTCAACGGGTCGTGCGCGAGGTGACTTTGCAGGCCGCCCGGGCGGCCCTATCCGCGTCTGGTGGAGCGGCGCGATCGCATCGCCGATCCTCGGGACGTCCGGCTCGATAGGGGTCACTGCCTCTGCCCAGGCCTCCCCGACCGGGAGTGTCGGCGATCGTCACCAGCGCCCGGATTCCCGCGCCGGAAGCGGACGCACAGCATCCGTCTCGACGAGACCCCTCTCGATATCGGCGGTATCGATCCAACAATCGAGGTCTCACAATCTCACGTCAAGACTTCGGAAAGGGCAACTCGTCCTCTTTGGCGCAGCATGTCACGAGACGTTAAGGTTTTCGGCGGCGAATCGCGGCAAGGCGGCGTTAACGAAAAATCGTCATACTGACAGGCAATCGTGTTCCCGGGTTTGGGACATCCTCGGCCGCTGCGGTGGCCCTACGAGTATCTGACGAGGACTGCCGATGCGTGCCCTGTGGTTCCGCCCCCACCCCGCCGCCGTCGCGGCTGGCATCCTCGGCCTCGGCACTGTGTCGGGCTGGGGCGCTTATGCCGTCTCGTCGTCGGGCAAAGCGGCGCTTCAGACCCAATTGGCGGAGGTCGAGGGCCAGCGCGACACGCTCGCCGCGCGCTTCAAGCAGTTCCAGGACGTCGAGGCCGAGCTGCGCGACCGCCAGGCCAAGATCGCCGCGACGCGGGACGAGATCGCCCAGCTCGGCGCGACCCGCGACAAGGCCAAGGCGCAGCTCGCCGCGACCCAGCGCGACCTCGCCTCCCTGAACCGGCGTCTCGATCAGGCGCGGGACAAGGTGACCCAGACCGGCAGCATCGCGCCGGCTACCGCCGAGCCCGCCAAGAAAACGGCGCGCTGAGCAACAAGACAGACCTGTCGAACCAAGCTCGTCTTCAGCAGAGCGAGAGATACCAGATCATCACCCCGTCACCGGTTGATCCGGCGAACGGGTGGCTCTGGCCGACAATGACCGTTTGATCGTCCATTCTGTTCGAACAGACCACCAAAGCCTCTGAGCAGACTTGTGTTGGCAGGCCAACGCTTCGACCGCTTAGGCTCTTGTATGATCGCAGATTCTTGCCGCCGAATCGGTGACCGCTTCGGCGAAATCTGCTTAGGCCGGAACCAGTTCCATCTCCTGCTCGCGCGGATGCTGGAGCGCCGTTTCGGCCTCGCGGCGCGACAGGCGCTCCACCAGGGCGGCCCAGCGCATCCCGACCTCGTGGCCGAGGGTGAGGCGGCCCGCCTCGTCGTAACGGCGCCAGCCGCAGCGCGGCGCGCCGTCCGACCCGACCTCGTCATAGGTCTCGTAGCGCGCCACCAGACGGTCGAGCCGGTCATATTCCTGGTGGAACCAGCAGATCCCGAACACGCGGCCGCCGCGGCCGAGCATGCCGGCACTTTCCAGCCGGTGCTCGCCCGGGATGCGGAAGATGGTCTCGAAGGCGGGGGGCGCGCAACGCATGGGACATCTCCAACGGGGTGTCGAAGGAGCGGCGCCGACCAACGACGTGACGCCAAGTCTGCACCCGACCAAGGGCCGGGCCGCAGGATGACGCGGATCCGCGGGCAGTCCCGGTGACCACGCGTTCATATTTCCTTAGCAATTTGTGCGCTGCAACCACCCGGGCGTCAAGCCCGGATGATTCGTCCGGGCCCGCTCTGCGCGACGGACCGGTTCACTGCCCCTTGGCGGCGATCGCCTCGGCCCAGGCGACGGAGCGGCGGGCCATCGGAATGTGCTGGCGCTCGAACATGCGGCCGTTGATCTGGATCGCGCCGCGCTTGGCGTTCTCGGGCCGCTCATAGACCTCGATCACCGTGCGGGCCACCGCGACCTCGTCCTCGGTCGGTGCGAAGGCGGTGTTTGCCAGCGCCACCTGGCTCGGATGGATCAGCGTCTTGCCGTCGAAGCCGAGGATGCGGGCCTGCTCGCATTCCTGGCGGCAGCCGTCGAGGTCGGAGAAGTTGTTGTAGACGCCGTCGAGGATGGTCAGTCCCTCCGAGCGGGCCCCGGCGAGGGCCGTCATCAGCCAGGGCATCATCGGGGCCCGGCCGGGCACGATCTGCGTCCAGGTGTCCTTGGCGAGATCGTTGGTGCCGAGCACGAAGCAGGCGAGCCGGGTACCCGGGTTGCGCTTGGCCGCGGCGATCGCCTGGATGTTGAGGATGGCCGCCGGGGTCTCGATCATCGCCCAGATCTTGATGCCGGGCGGCGCGTCAAGGGCTTCGAGCCGGTCGGCGATGTTCTCCAGCACCGCCGGGGAGGAGACCTTGGGCATCAGGATCGCGTCGGGCTCGGCCTCGATCGCGGCGCGCAGATCGGCCTCGCCCCATGGAGTCTGGGGCGCATTGACGCGAATAATCAGCTCGCGGTCGCCGTAGCCGCCCTGGCGGACCGCGGCGCAGACCTGTTCCCGCGCCACCTCCTTGGCATCGGGGGCGACCGCATCCTCGAGATCGAGGATCAGAGCGTCGGCCGCGAGGCTGCGCGCCTTCTCGAGGGCGCGCAGGTTGGAACCCGGCATGTAGAGCACGCTGCGGCGGAGGCGGAGGTCGATCATCGCGAAACGGTTCCCTTACGGTCCGCTCCTGCTTACGGCAGCCCACGATTGCGTTGCAACACGAGGTACGGACCGCCTCGGCGCGGCGGCTGCCAAGGCCCGCCCCGAGCACGGGCCCGCATCTCCCGCCGCGCCCGGACGATCATGACCCGGAGCCCGGCCGGAACCGCCGGTCGTAATCCGCCGCGTAGAGCGCGCTCTCGCGGAACTCCGTCGCCGCGAGCGCCGGGCCGACCAGGATCAGCGCCGTGCGCTCCAGCCCGGCCGCGCCGACCTGCGCGGCGAGGTCGGACAGGGTCCCGCGCAGCACCCGCTCGTCCGGCCAGGTGGCGCGGAAGACCACGGCGGCCGGGCAGTCCGGGCCGTAATGCGGGACCAGCTCGGCCACCACCGCGTCGATGACGTGGATCGACAGGTGGATGGCCAGCGTCGCCCGGGTCGCCGCGAAGGCGGCGAGGCGCTCCGTGTCGGGCATGGACGAGGCCCGGCCGCTGGTGCGGGTGAGCACCACCGATTGCGCCACCTCCGGCACCGTCAATTCGCGCCCGAGCACCGACGCGGCCGCCGCGAAGGAGGGGACGCCGGGGGTGAGGTCGTAGGGAATGCCGAGGCGGTCGAGGCGGCGGGTCTGCTCGGCCACCGCGCTCCAGATCGAGAGGTCGCCGGAATGCAGCCGCGCCACCTCCTGGCCGGCCGCATCGGCTGCCGCCATCTCGGCGATGATCGCGTCGAGGGAGAGCGGCGCGGTGTCGACGATCCTGGCCCCGGGCGGGCACCAGGACAGGATTTCCGGCGCCACCAGCGACCCGGCATGGAGGCAGACCGGGCAGCGGGCGATCAGGTCGCGGCCGCGCACCGTGATGAGGTCGGCCGCACCCGGACCGGCGCCGATGAAGTGGATCATGACGACAGGGCGTCTCCGCTGGCGGCGAGCGCGCAGGTGGCGCCCGCAGAGGCGATGCGGGGCAGGACGAGGCGGCCCTCCGGCCCGGCCGCCGCGAGCGCCGCCGCCTCGGCCAGCGATCCGACGCCGCGCAGGGCCTCGATGCGGACCGAGCGGGTGACGACGCGCCGCCCGGCCTCGCGCAGGGCGTCGACCCCGACGGCGACCAGCGGCACCCCGAGGGTGTGAGCGGCGTCGCGGATCGCCGGATCGCGCGCGCGGTCGGCGGCGGTGGCGAGCGCCGCGAGGTGCGCAGAGGCCAGGTCCGTCTGGCGCAGGCCCTCCGCCACCAATCCGAGGATCTCCGCGGCGGAGGTGGCATGGCGAAAGCCGATGCCGGCGACGAGGGCGCGGGGCGCCGCGGTGGCGGGCGCGCCGGCGGAGCCGGGCAGGACAGACGGCGGCGGGGGCGCGCCCGGGACCCGCGCCTGGATGATCGCGACCGTCACGGCTTCGTCAGCGCCCATTGCGTCACCGGCATCGCCGGGCGCCAGCCGGTGAGGTGGCCGACCGGCTCGGCCCGGGCGACCGAGAGGCGCCGCAAGCTGCCGCCCTGCTCGGAGTGGAGCCGCAGCAGCAGAGCCTCGCTCTCCAGGGTCACCGCGTTGGCGACGAGGCGCCCGCCGTGCGGCAGGGCTTCCAGCACCGTGGCGACGACGGTCGGATCGGAGACGCCGCCGCCCAGGAAGGCGGCATCCGGCGCCGGCAGGCCGGCAAGGCTCGCGGGCGCCCGGCCGACGACGACCCGCAGGTCGGGCACGCCGAGAGCCTGCGCATTGCGGCGGATGCGGGCGGCGCGCTCCTCCCGGGCCTCGAACGCCACCGCGCGGTTGGCCGGATGGCGCAGGCACCACTCGATACTGACCGAGCCGGAGCCGGCACCGACATCCCACAGGAGCTGGCCGAGGCGGGGACGCAGGGCCGCCAGGGTGACGGCGCGGATCTCGGCCTTGGTGAGCTGGCCGTCATTCTCGAACCAGGCATCGTCGAGGCCAGGCGCGAGCGGGATCACCCGGGCGTCGGGCTCGGCCACGACCTCGACCGCCACCGTGTTGAGCGGGTCGATCCCGCTCTCCGAGAAATTCTCTGCCAGGGCGCTGCGGCGTCGCTCGCGGGGACCGCCCATCGCCTCCAGCACGGTGAGGCGCGAGCGCGGGAAGCCGCGTCTGGTGAGCAGCGCCGCGAGCGTGTCAGGCGTCGATCCGTCCCAGGACAGGATCAGGAGCCGGGCCCCGGGCTGGAGATGCGGGACGACCCGCTCCAGGGCCCGTCCGTGCAGGGTCAGGCACCCGACCTCGGCGAGCGGCCAGCCGAGCCGGGCCGCCGCGAGGCTGAAGGCCGAGGCGTGCGGAAAGGCGGCGATCTCCTCCGCCGGCACCAGCCGGGCCAGCTCGGCGCCGACGCCGTAATGGAACGGGTCGCCGGTGGCGAGGATGCAGGTCGGCTGGCCGCGCCGGGCGAGGATCGCCGGGTAGGCGTCCGAGAGTGGGCTCGGCCAGGCCAGGGTCTCGGCGGATAGCGGCGCGGCGAGTTCCAGGTGGCGGCGCCCGCCGATCACCAGCCCGGCATCGTCGACGGCCGCGGCCGCGGCGGGCGAGAGCCCGGCTCGTCCGTCCTCACCGATGCCGACGATGAACAGCCAGGGAACCGCAGAGGACACGGCCGCGCTCGACACGGGCAGAGCCTCAGGCGAGAAGGCGGCCATGCGCATCCTCCTCCTGGGCGGCACCACCGAGGCGGCGAGCCTCGTCCGTCTGCTTGCCGAACGGCCCGATTTCGACGTCACCCTGTCGCTCGCCGGGCGCACGGCGGCGCCGCAGGCGCTCCCGGCGCGCACCCGCATCGGCGGCTTCGGCGGCGCGGCAGGGCTCGCCGCCTATCTCCGAGACCACGGGATCGCGGCGCTGATCGACGCCACCCATCCCTTCGCCCGGGTCATCTCCCGCAACGCCGCGCTGGCGAGCCGCGACGCCGGCGTGCCGCTCCTCGCGGTCCGGCGCCCGGCCTGGGCGCGGGAGCCCGGCGACGACTGGCGCGAGGTCGACAGCATGGCGGAGGCCGTGCCGGCCTTGGGCGACAGGCCGCGCCGGGTCTTCCTGACGGTCGGCCGGCTCGAACTCGCCGCCTTCGCGGCGGCGCCGCAGCACCGCTACCTGGTCCGCACGATCGAGCCGGTCGGCGCCGCGCTGCCGGGGCTCGACGTGACGGCGATCGAGGCCCGCGGCCCCTTCGGGGCGGCGGACGAGGATGCGTTGATGCGCCGCCACGGCGTCGAGCTCCTGGTGACCAAGAATTCCGGCGGGGCGGCGACCTACGGCAAGATCGCGGCGGCACGCGCGCTCTCCGTGCCGGTGGTGATCGTGCGGCAGCCCGTGCTGCCGGACGTGCCCCGGGTGGCGCATGCCCGCGACGCCCTGGCCTGGCTGGAGGCTCATCGGGCGACGGACCGCGGGGTGTAGACGAAGGGCGCCTCACCCTCCCGCGGGATCAGCCGGGTGGCGCTCGCCCCGATCATCACCAGGGTCGCCATGTCGGCCTCCGCCTCGCGCGCCTCGGCAAGAGGCAGGATGCGGATCGCCTCGTCGGGCCGGCCGACGGCGCGGGCAAGGATCACCGGCGTCCCGGGGGCACGGTGCTCGGCGGCGAGCGCGAGCGCCGCGCCGAGCTGCCAGGGCCGGGCCCGGGAGATCGGGTTGTAGAGCGCCACGACGAGATCGGCCGCCAGCACGGCCTTGAGCCGGGCGGTGATGACGTCCCAGGGCTTCAGGTTGTCCGACAGGGAGATGGCGCAGAAATCGCCACCCAGCGGGGCGCCCACCCGGGCGGCGGCGGCCAGCATCGCGGTGATGCCGGGCTCGACCGTGATGGGAAGCGACCGCCAGGCCGGGTCGCCCGCCTCCAGCGCCTCGAACAGGGCCGCCGCCATGGCGAAGACGCCGGGATCCCCGCCCGAGACCACCGCGACCCGCCGGCCGGAGGCGGCGAGTTCCAGGGCGTGGCGGGCGCGGTCGACCTCGACCCGGTTGTCACTGGCGTGGCGCACGAGTCCCGGCCGCTCCGGCACCCGGGCGACATAAGGGAGGTAACCGATCAGGTCCTCGGCCGTGTCGAGCGCCTCCGCGGCGGCCGGCGTGAGGTAGCGCGGGTCGCCGGGCCCGAGGCCGATCACCGTGACGGAGCCGCTCACGGCCGGCGGCCCTCGCCCGGCACCAGCACCATCGAGAAATAGGGCGCCTGGTCGTCCGGCTTCTCGGCGAGGAGCGTCACGGTCTCGCCCGCCATCGTGCCGCGCTCGACATAGACCGCCCGGCCGATCAGCCCGGCCTCGGTCAGCGCGGCTCGCACCTTCGGCAGATGGCGGCCGAGCTTCATCACCACGGCGGCATCGGTGGCGCTCAGCCGCGCGACGAGCGTCGCGTGGGGCAGGGTGGCGGGGAGCACGGTCAGGACGTCGTCGCCCCAGGTGATCGGGGTGTTGGCCCGGGTCCAGCAGCCCGACATGCCGGTGACGCCCGGCACCACCTCGACCGGGAACCGGTCCTTCAGGCGGCGCCACAGATGCATGAAGGAGCCGTAGAAGAATGGATCGCCCTCCGACAGGATCGCCACGTCGCGGCCGGCCCCCAGCACCTCGGCGAGGCGCACCGCCGCCTCGTCATAGAAGGCGGCGAGCGCCGTCACGTAGGTCGGATCCTCGGGGTGCAGTTCGGTGGTGTAGGGGTAGGGCAAAGGCCATTCGCGGGCCGCGTCCCGCACCACCGCGTCGGCGATGGTGCGGGCATTGCCGCGCTTGCCGGCCTTGCAGAAATGCACGAGGTGGTGGGCGCGCTCCAGCACCCGCACCGCCCGCACGGTGAGGTAATCCGGGTCGCCCGGCCCCATCCCGACGCCGTAGAGCGTGCCGGTGACCGCCGCCTTCGGGGCGGCCGGGCTCTCGGCCGGCGCCGAGGCGATAAACGCGGACGCGCCGTCCATCACTCGGCCTCGCTGGCGAGCGCGTTGACGGCCGCGGCCGCCATCGCGCTGCCGCCGCGCCGGCCGCGCACCACCAGGAACGGCACCCGCCCATCCGCCGCGAGCGCGTCCTTCGATTCGGCCGCGCCGACGAAGCCGACCGGCACGCCGATCACCGCGGCCGGCGGCGCCACGCCCTCGTCCAGCATCTCGAGCAGGCGGAACAGGGCGGTCGGCGCATTGCCGACGGCTACGACCGATCCGGCGAGGCGGTCGCGCCACAATTCCATCGCGGCGGCGGTGCGGGTGGTGTCGAGGGTCTTTGCCAGCTCTGGCACCCGGGGATCGGACAGGGTGCAGACCACGTCGTTGCCGGCCGGCAGCCGCGCCCGGGTGACGCCGTCGGCGACCATGCGGGCGTCGCACAGGATCGGGGCGCCGCGGCGGAGCGCGCTCTCGGCCGCCTCGGCGAAGTCCGGCGACAGGTCGATGTCGGCGGGCAGGTCGGTCATGCCGCAGGCATGGATCATCCGCACCGCCACCCGCTCGGCGGCGCCGCGGAAGCGCGCGAGATCGGATTCGGCACGGATCATCGCGAAGGAGCGCGCGTAGATGGCGGCGCCGTCGCGGATATAGTCGAGGCGCGGGTTCATGCGGGCTCCCGGAATGCGTCTCTCAGATCGGAGGGGACTCGAACGCTCTCTAGCCGCTCCAGCACGGCGCCGAAAGTCAGGAGAAGGTCCGAGTCTGTGCCGGCGTTGCCGTCCGGCACCACCCCGTAGCGACCATCCGGGTGTCCGACCAGGGTGAGGGCGGCCGGGCCGGGATGGGCGCAGCCCTTCGGGCAGCCGGAGACGTGGGCGGTGGCGCCGCGCCGGGCCAGATGTGCGAAGGCGGCAGCGAGGCGCGGCGCATGGCCTTGCGCCGGCGTCCCGCCGGAGGCGCAGGCCGGCGCGCCCGGGCAGGCGGCGACCGCCCGGCGCGGGTCGGCGGGATCGACGATCAGGCCGGCGAAGGCGGCTTCGTCGCGCAGGATGCCGGCGGTTGCGTCGTCCCGAGCCGTCAGGGCGATGCCCCGGCCCGGCGTGAGGGCGAGGTGGCCCTCGCCATGGGCCTCGCTCCAGCCGGCGAGGTCGTCGAGGAGAGCGGCATCGCAGCGGCCGAAGGGCAGCTCGGCGACGAGGGTGCGGCCGTGCCGGCCGGCCGGGAGGGCGATGCTCGACGCAGGCGCGTCGCCGAGGCTGAGCCCGGCGAGAAGGGCGTCGCGCTGCGAAGCGGGGAGGGCGCGCATGCGGCGGGCGCCGGAGGCGGCGAGGCCGGCGAGGAGGGTGCGCAGGGCGGCGAGCGCCGCGGCGGCGGGGGTCGGCGCGAGCCAGAGCGGGCCAGACGGGGTTGCGACGGCGAGTTGGAGCGCGAGCGGCGCGCTCACCTTCATGTCGAAACGGCTTCCCAGGACAGCGTCGGTTCCAGAAAGACGCGCGGGATCTCCTCTCCCGCGGGCTTCATCGACGCCGGATGAGCGTGAGGTGACCCGCACCCAAACATCCGCCTCGACCGGCCCGAGCCCGCCGCCTTCGTCCTCCACCGCCACAAGCGTCTTCGCCGGCAGCCCGGTTACCTCGCGGCCGATCGCCTCGACCGCGGCGACGACCGTGAGGCAATCCCCCCCCGCGAGCGGCGCGCTCAGCGTCAGCCGCTGCGGCCCGCCATCGTGGCGCAGGTCACCCAGGCCCGCTTCAGCGAAGGTCGCGACGACCCGCCCGTGGCTCTCCGCCGTCACGCCGCGGATCTGGAGGTTGCCCCGCGCCGTCACGTCGAGGAGGCCGTTGCCGCCCTCCCGCGCTGCCTGCGCCGCGGCGCGCGCCTGGGTCGCGGTGAGAAGCCCTGCGACCGGATGGAGGCGCACGAGGAGGCCGTCGCCGGTCGGCATCGGCCGGGCGAGACCCGGGCACCAGCCCCGACGAGGTGCCGGGTTCACGGGCGCCGGGTTCACGGGAGCGTGGGTCATTCGGCGGCCTCGCGGGATGCGAGGGCGGCGAGCGAGTTGCGCCGGCTGCGCCACAGGCCACGGTCGCGCAAGGCCGAGAAACGGTCGCGCAAAGCCTGGGCGACGCCGGGATTGGCCGCTTCGATCGCCTCACACACCGCCGCATCGCCCAGATAGGCGTCGTAGAGCCGGTCGATCTCGGCGGCCGGCACCGCGTCGGTGGCGGCGGCGAGGACGAACACCGCATCGAGCCCCTGCGCCAGTTCCTGCGCGCCGCGCCAGCCGTGGCGGAGCTGCGCGGCGATCCAGCGCGGATGGGCGAGGCGGCCGCGCACCAGCCGGGCGACGTCCTCGCGGGCGGTGCGGGCCCGGGGCGCCTCCGGGCGGCTGGTATCGAGGCTATAGAGCAAGGGCGCCGCGCCGAGGGATTCGGCGGCGGCGGAAAAACCTCCCATCGCCTCGGCGGCGGCGTCACCGTCGAGAAGGTCGCGCTCGGCGACGTCGAAGGCATGGAGATAGGCATCCGCCGCCGCGACCCGGGCGGCGAAATCGGCGTCGTCGGCCCCCGTCACCTCCGCGGTCGCGTCGAGATAAGCCCGGGCGAGGTCGCCGCGGCCGATCCAGTCGCCGTCGAGGGCGAGGGAGGCGGTGCCGGCGCCGTAACGGCCGGGAGCCGCCCCGAACACCCGCGCCGGCGCCTCGCCGCGGCGGCGGGCGGCGGCCAGCGGGTTCTCGGCATCCTCCTCCTCGCGGGAGGCGACCGCCCGAGCGGCGCGGTCGAGCAGCGCCAGCGTCTCCGGGAAGGTGTCGCGAAAGGCGCCGGAGACCCGGACCGTCACGTCGATCCGCGGCCGGTCGAGGAGCGCGAGCGGCAGCACCTCGAAGCCGGTCACCCGGGTCGAGGCGTGGTCCCAGGTCGGGCGCACGCCCATCAGCGCCAGCGCCTGCGCCACGTCCTCGCCCCCGGTGCGCAGGGTCGGCGAGGCCCAGAGATCCATGACGAGACGGGCCGGATACTCGCCCTCGTCCTGGAGGTAGCGGCGCACCACCTCCGCGGCGGCCGTCTCGCCGAGCATGACGGCGGCCCGGGTCGGCAGGGACCGGGGATCGAGGGTGGCGAGATTGCGCCCCGTCGGCAGCACGTCGGCCCGGCCGCGGGCCGGCGAGCCGGCGGGGCCCGGGGCCACGAAGCGGCCATCGAGGGCGGCCAATAGCCCCGCACGCTCCGCCGGGCCGCATGCGGGATGAACCGCCGGGCTCACGCCGAAGACGTGCAGCCCGTCGCGCATCGTCACCTCGGCGAGGTCGCACAGATGCGCGTCGAGGGCGGCGAGCGCCTCCGGCATCGGCGTGGCGCGGTCGATCCCGGCGGCGGCGAGGAGGCCGGCATCCTCGGCCCGCTCCAGGATGCCGCGAGCGATGAGGGCCGCCCGGCGCGGGTCCAGCACCGTGGCGGCGGAATACTCCTCCACCAGCTCGCGCAGGGTCGCGGCCTCCGGGTCGAGGCCGGCGGCGGCGGTTTCCGGCGGCAGGTGCCCGATCGTGACCGCGCCGATCCGGCGCTTGGCCGGCGCCGCCTCACCGGGATCGTCGACGATGAACGGATAGACCACCGGCAGGGCGCCGACGGCGAGGGCCGGCCAGCAGACGGGCGAGAGCGCCACCGCCTTGCCGGGCAGCCATTCGGTGGTGCCGTGGGTCCCGAGATGGATCAGGGCGTCGCATTCCTCGCGAAGCGCCAGGTGGAAGGCGAGGAAGGCGTGGCACGGCACCGCGTCGGGGTCGTGATAGCCGGCCTTGCGATCGCCCTTGTGGCCGCGATCCGGCTGGAGCGCCACGACCACGCGGCCCGCCTGGACGGCCCGGAACCGGAAGGCGCCGTCCGTGACGGCCGGATCGTCGGAGGGCTCGCCCCACTCGGCGAGAAGCGCGGCGCGGGCCGCCTCCGGCAGGCGGGCGCGCCACGCCTCGTAGGCCGCGAGCGGCACGGCGAGGGTCGGGGCCTCCTCGGTGAGCCGGCGCATCAGAGCGTCCGGCGGCGGGATCTCCGACACCGCGTAGCCCTCGGCGGCCAGGAGGGCGAGGATGGCCGTCGTGCTCGCCGGGGTGTCGAGCCCGACGGCGAAGCCGGCCCGGCCGCCCCGGGCCGGGTAATCGGACAGGACCAAAGCGAGGCGGCGCTCCGACCGTGGCGTGGCGGCGAGGCGGGCCCAGGCGGCGGCCCGGTCGGCAGTGGCGGCGATCCCGGCGAAATCCGGCACCGCCCGCCGCTCGCGGAACCCCTCGGCCTCCGGCGCCTCCTCCTTGTGGGAGACCGGGAAGCCGGCGAGCCGGCCGTCGAATTCCGGCAGCGCCACCTGCATGGCGAGGTCGGCGGCGCCGAGGCCCCGCCCCGAGGCGGCCCAGGCCGCCCGGCTCGACCCCACCGTGAACGCCTGGATCACCGGGCAATCGGCGGCGTCGAGGACGAATCCGGCATCGTCGCGGGCCGAGAAGGCAGTCGTGGCGACGATCACGGCCGGACGCTGGCGGGCGACGGCCTCGCGCACCACCGACACGGCTTGCGGATCCTTGAGGCTGGCGACGGCCACGATGGTGGGAGCGAGGCCACGCTCCCACAGGGCCGCCGCGAGGGCGGTGGCCGGCGCGGTGTCGCCACCGAGGATCGCCGAGCGGTAGACCACCACCAGGGCGCGGGGCAGCGGCGAGGCGGTGGCCATCGTGTCGAGGGGGCCGCAGCCCGGGCACCAGGCAAAGCCCCGCGGCAGGGTCCGGGGCGGCTCGGGCCGGACCGGATGGCCCAGCTCGGCGGCGATCCGGGTGAGGAGCCGGCGCAAGTTCTCGGGCCCGCCGGCCCGGACATAACCGTCGAGGGCGTCGCGGAGGTCCGGCGCCACCGTCGAGATGGCGGCGAGGCGGGGATCCGGCCGGTCGCATCCCGGCAGCACGGCCAGGGGTATGCCGTTCGCCCGGCAGGTCTCGGCCAGCCGCTCGAGCCCGTAGCGCCAGTAATCGAGCCCGCCGAGGCAGCGCACCAGCACGAAGCGGGCCCGGGCGATCACGGCATCGGCATAGAGGTCGACCGAGAGCGGGTGGCGCAGTTGCGCCATCTTGGCGAGCCGCAGGCTCGGCCACTCGCCGGTGAGCGACGCATAGGCGTGGCTGAGGCCGGCGAGGTCGGAATCGGTGAAGGACAGGGCCACGATGTCGCCGGGCGTCTGGCCCAGATCGACCGCCGCCTCGCCCTCGTCGAGAGAGACAGTATCGATGCGCAGGAGATGCATCGGCCGTCAGGCCCCCGAGACGAGGCGGGGCCGGGCCGGGAAGGCGACGCCGTCATAGGCGTCCGCCAGCGCCAGGCTCATGCCGAGTTCCGGCAGGTCGATATCGCCATGGACATTGCGGGCACCCGCCATCATCCGGAGCGGCACCCCGCCGACCAGCTCGGAGCGCTCGTCCTGGCGCTCCTGCCAGGCGAAGAACTCCTGCACGCTCCAGCGCCGCGGCGCGGGCTCCGACATGCGATGCCCTCCCGGGCTTGAGGTTTCTGTGTTCAGGACCGAAACGATGCCGATGATATGGCCTCAGCCGCCCAGACTTGAAAGCAGAGCGCGAGCCTCTCCTCTCCCCGCCCGCGGAGAGAGGGAATGCTCGCGAACCGACCGGACTGGAGATCTCAGCCCTTCAACGCCGCCGCCACCGCGTCCTTGTCGAATCCGGTGAGCCCGATCACCACCAGCGTCCCGTCCCGGTGCTCGCCCGGACGCCAGGGACGGTCGTAATGGTGGGCGACGCGGCGGCCGACGCCCTGGACGACGAGGCGCATCGGCTTGTCGGCGACGGCGCAGAAGCCCTTGATCCGCAGCACGCCCGCCACCTCGGCGGCCTTGGCAACCCGGGCGGCGAGGTCCTCGGGCGAGCCCGCCGCCGTCACGGGAAGCGCGACGCTCTCGAAATCGTCGTGATCGTGATCCTCTTCCGTCTCATGGTGCGACGGACGGGAGGCGAGGTCGTCCTCGGCGGCGGCGTTGAGGCCGAGCAGGACGCGGGGATCGAGGGCGCCGTGGGCGGTCTCGACGAGCTTGACCGCCCGCGGCAGGTGCGCCTCGACCTCGGCGCGGACCCGCGCCCGCTCGCCCTCGTCGAGGAGATCCGACTTGTTCATCACCACGAGGTCGGCGCAGAGGAGCTGGTCCTCGAACACCTCTTCCAGCGGGTTCTCGTGATCGACGCTGGCATCGGCGGCGCGCTGGGCGGCGAGCGCCTCGGGATCGTCCGCGAAGGCGCCCGACGCCACCGCCGGTCCGTCCACCACCGCCACCACGCCGTCGACGGTGACCCGCGAGCGGATCGCCGGCCAGTTGAACGCCTGGACCAGGGGCTTCGGCAGGGCGAGGCCGGAGGTCTCGATCAGGATGTGCTCCGGCGGCTCCGGCCGGTCGAGAAGCCTGTTGAGCGCCGGCACGAAATCGTCGGCGACGGTGCAGCAGATGCAGCCATTCGGCAATTCGACCACCGCGTCGGCGTCGCAGCCCGGGATGCCGCATTCGGCGAGCAGCGACCCGTCGAAGCCGACATCGCCGAATTCGTTGACGATGATGGCGAGCCGCCTTCCGTCATTGTGCTCGATCGCATGGCGCACCAGCGTCGTCTTGCCGGCGCCGAGGAAGCCCGTGACGATGGTGCAGGGGATCTTGTTCAGGAGGGTCATGCGGTTACCGGCGCGGGAGGGATGCGGGCGACGACCCCCTTGCGGAACTCCTGCGGACGCTCGCGCCAGGGCACGATGCCGTCCGGGGTCCCGGCATAGAGGCCGATGCCGTCGAGGATGACGTCGGCGGAGATCGCCGGGTCGAGGTCGCCGTAGACGTAGGTCCAGCGGCCGGGGCTCGCGACCGCCACCGTGCAGGGGCGCTTGCAGACCGAGAGGCATTCCACCGGCTCGATCCGGACCGGAAGCCCCGGGCGTGCCGCGAGCGCCTGAGCCAGCGCGTCGTGCAGGCGAGCCCCGGCGCGCGGACCCTCCGCCGGATCGGCGGCATCGCGGCAGGTGGTGCAGACGTAGAGGGTGCAGGGATCGGAGGGGAGGGGCTCGCTCACGCGGCGACCTCGCTCCGGCGGGTCACGCCGTTCGGTCCCGCGACAGCCCCCCAGGCCCAGCCGAAGGCGAGGCCGAGCACCGCCCAGAAGGCGAAGCCGATCGCCAGCGACCGGGCGGCGAACTGTGCCGCATAGACCGGCGGCATCGCCGAGATGTCTTCGGGCCCGTGCGGGGCGCCCCAGACATGCGGCGCGGCGATGAGCACGAGGCCGAGACCGATCGCCACCGGCCCGCGGCGGATCGCCACCAGGTAGAGGCCGGCGGCCGTGGCCGTCGCGGTCGCCACCCACCAGAGCTGGCGCGATTCGAGCGCCGCGGCGGCGATGCCGGGCAGTTCCGGCGGCAGCCCGACCGCCGGGGCGAGGCTCGCGGCGAGGAAGCCGCCGATGCCGAATTTGAGCGCCTCGGAGGGCGTCACCTCGCGCCCGGCCGCGACCAGGACGGCCCCGAGCAGCAGCGCGTAGCCGACGCCGCTCACCAGGGTGGCGAGCGCCGTGAAGGCGAGGCGCGGCAGGCCGGGCGCCGGCTGCCATTGCGGCTCGCCGCCAGGGTCGTGGCCCGCATGAGCCAGCACGATCAGCGGGTTGGCGAAAGCGTGGTGGGTGGGCGCGATCGCCTCGGCCGTCTCGTACTTCTCCGCCGCCAGGATCAGCGGCGAGGTGAGGGCGAATTGCAGCGCGGAGGCCACGCATGCGGCCAGGAAGCCGGCGACCAGGGCCGCGGCGAGCAGACGTTTCGTCATTCTGCGATCACTTGGGGATGTCACCTGCACGACCAACGGGCCGCGGGCCCGCGCCCGGTCAGGGCGCAGGCCGCGCGGCCCGGATGGATTCGGCCCTGGTCAGTGGCAGGGGAAGTTGGCGGAGTGGCGCCAGTCGTGCGCGGCGTTGTGCAGGGCGACAACGGGCGCGAAGCCGGAGACGAACAGCAGCCCGACGCCGAGGGTCGCGGCGAGGAGGACAGCGCTCAGGCGCTCGCCGACGAGGGCGGGGGAGAGGGACCGGGTGATCGCGACCATGACGAACTCCTGCCGCCCCACCGGCGGCGTCGAGAGAGAAAGGGTGACGGCAGGTCTCCTGGCTCGCGGCCTCGTGCCGGTCCACCGCCTTCCCGGATCGCTCCAGTGGCCGATGGCGGACCGTGTTCGACCGCTCACAGTTGCGGGGGCAGCCGCGGCCCGCCGGGATGAGCCCGGTTTCCGCGTTCCCTTTTCACCTCGTTCCCAAGGCACCGTCGCGGCGACCCTAACGGGTCGGGGACGGGCTTGCAATCGGCGCGGGCTGCCGCGACACCTCCAGCGCCGAGATTTCCGCCAAGGAGACCCGAGTGCCGGATTCGACCTGCCGTGTCCCGCGCCTGACCCTGGTGCTGGGGGGCGCCCGCTCGGGCAAGAGCCGCTACGCCGAAGGGCTGATCGAGGCGCAGCCGGGGCCCTGGCTCTACGTCGCGACGGCGCAAGGATGGGACGACGAGATGCGCGAGCGCATCGCGCAGCACCGCGCCCGCCGGCCTCCGCCCTGGGTGACGGCGGATGCGCCGCGGGACCTGCCGGCGGTGATCCGGCGGGCGCCGCCCGGCCGGCCGGTCCTGGTCGATTGCCTGACCCTGTGGCTCACCAACGTGATGCTGGACGAGGCGGCGGATCTCCCGGCGGCGACCGACGCGCTGCTGGAATCCTGCCGGGCGGCGGCCGGGCCGCTGGTGCTGGTCTCGAACGAGGTCGGGTTCGGGATCGTGCCGGAGAACGCGCTCGCCCGCCGGTTCCGCGACGAGGCCGGCCGGCTGCATCAGCGCCTGGCGGCCCTGGCCGACCGGGTCGTGCTGGTGGTGGCGGGCCTGCCGATGATCCTCAAGGGAGACCACGCATGAGCGACGACGAGGCGGCGCGCCACCGCGCCAAGATGGAGAAGCGCAAGGCGGTGCAGGACGCCGAGGTGGCGGGCAAGACCATCGAGAAGGGCCTGCTCATCGTCCATACCGGCCCCGGCAAGGGCAAGTCGACCGCTGCCTTCGGGCTGATGCTGCGGGCCCTCGGCCGCGGCTGGCGGGTCGGGGTGGTGCAGTACATCAAGGGCGCCTGGGAGACCGGCGAGCGTTTCGCCCTCGAGCGGTTCGGCGATCAGGTCGCCTGGCACACGATGGGAGAGGGCTTCACCTGGGAGACCCAGGACCGCGACCGCGACGTGGCGGCGGCGCGTGCCGCCTGGGCGCAGACCGAGGCGCTGATGGCCGATCCGACGATCCGGCTCCTGATCCTCGACGAACTCAACATCGCGCTTCGCTACGACTACCTGCCGCTGGCGGAGGTGGTGGAGGGCTTGAGCCGGCGCCGGCCGGACCTGCACGTCGTGGTGACTGGCCGCAACGCCAAGCCCGAGCTGATCGCCGCCGCCGACCTCGTGACCGAGATGGGCCAGATCAAGCACCACTTCGCCGCCGGGGTGAAGGCGCAGGAGGGCATCGAGTTCTGATCCACGGGTTGCGGTTGACGCCGCCCGCCTGACCGGCGTACACGCCCCGCCATGACCAGCACCCTCCCGACCGGACTGTATTACGCGCCGCTCACCTAGCGGCGGAGTGCTCGTCATCTCTCAACCGCTGCGACGTGTCGGCGGTTGAGGCTCAACGATCACAGGGCCCGCCGACCTCGCTCCACCCCGAGGTCTCCCGTGCCGCCCTCTCCCGTCCCGCTCCCCGCCCTTGGCCTGATCGGCTTCGGCGCCTTCGGCCGCCTCGTCGCCACGCATCTGGCGCCGCTCGTCTCGCTCCGCATCCACGACCCGTTCGTATCCGACACCGCCTTCGCGGAGGCCGGCTTCGCGCCGTGCGGCCTCGCCGAGGCCGCCGCCTGTCCGGTGGTGATCCTGGCGACGCCCGTCGCGACCCTCGCCGCGCTCGTTCGCGACATCGGCCCGCATCTGTGCCCGGGCGCCCTCGTCCTCGATGTCGGCTCGGTGAAGGTGGAGCCGGCGCGGATCATGCGGGCCGGCCTGCCGCCGGGGGTGGACATCGTCGCCACCCATCCGCTGTTCGGGCCGCAGAGCGCCCGCGACGGCTTGCATGGCCTCAAGATCGCGGTCTGTCCGGTGCGGGGCGGCCGCGCCCGGCGGGTGGGCGCCTTCCTGCGGCGGGCTTTCGGCCTCACGGTGATCCTGACCACGCCGGAGGCGCATGATCGCGAGGCGGCGGCGGTGCAGGGCCTGACGCACCTGATCGCCAAGGTGCTGGTGGCGATGGAACCGCTGCCGACCCGGATGACGACCCGCAGTTTCGACCTGGTGATGCAGGCGGTCGGCATGGTCCGGCACGACGCACCGGAGGTCTACCATGCCATCGAGCGCGCCAATCCCTACGCGGCCGAGGTGAGGCGGCGGTTCTTCGACCTGGCGGCGCAGATGGACGGGGCGTTGAGCGAGGCGGAGACGGCCTGCGTCGAGGGATGACGGCCCGGTCCGACCCTCCCGGTCGTCCCGAGCGTCGCCGAGCGCCCCGGCACCGATCGGCAGGACGGATCGCTCAAGGGAGCCGGCGATGCTCCCGCCGTCACGCCGACGACCGCGCCATCGCCTTGCGCACCCGTCCGACCAGGGCCCAGAGCCGCGGATCGCGCTTGATCCGGCGCTTCAGGCGCGCGCCCGCCTCGGTGACAGCCCCGTAGGCCCGGCCGCGCAGGCTCACGGGGATCACCGCGTCGACGAGGGCGATGGTCTCGTCGCACACGCTCGCCTTGTAGCGCGCCTCGCCGACGCCGAGATCGAAGGCGGTGCGGCCGCGCAGGGCCTGATCGCGGATCAGGGCCTGGAGCAGCAGGTCGCCGGGGCTGAAGCGGGCGAGCGACGGGTCGGGATCGAACGACGTCAGCATGCCGCTGAACCGCGTCGCGTCGACGGCGCCCACGAAGGTGGCGAGGATGCGCCCGTCCTCCGTCCGCAGCGCATGCAACTCCAGGGCGCCGGCCCGGTGCGCGTCCCGGAGGAAGGCCCGCGCCGCCGGATCGGCGAAGGGATCGGCGATCCCGGCCTGGGCGAAGCGCACCGCCTTCTGGGCGAGATAGGCGGACAGGATCGCCTCGCCCTCGGCTTGGTCGGCCGCGACCCGGTGTGCGACCGGCCCATGCGCCGCGACCAGCCACTTCTCCTTCTGGCGCAGCTTGCGCCGCGCGTCGCCGCTCAAGACGCGCTTGAGCACGGCGTCGGGATCGGCCTCCAGGGCCAGGCCGTAGGCGTCGCTCGGCGAGGCGGAGCCCTGCGCCAGCGGGTTCGGCAGACCGTTCCACAGCCGGGGCTGGTCGGGCAGGTGGATCACGTCGATCCCGGCTCGGGCGCCGGCGCGGCGCAGGGCCGCGGTATAGGCGTCGGGGGCCAAGGCCATCGCCTCCGGCCCGGCGAAGAGCGGCATGTGGTAGTTCGCGTGCCGGCCGCCGATCACCCGGCCGACCCGGATGCCGGCCTCGCGGTGGACGAAGAGCGGCAGCAGCGCCTGCGGACGCCCGGCCGGATCGCGCAGCAGGACCGGGCAGGGGCGGGCCCCCGCCGGCAGGATGCCGGCACAGGCCGCCACCCAGTCGAAGCGCTGATAGGGCGTCATCACCACGCCGGGCGCCGTCTCGAGGGCGCGCCAGGGCGCCTCGGCCGCCGCGAGGCTGGGAAAGACCTCGGGCGTCAGCGCGTGAACCGGCGCCGGTCCGGCCGCCACGCCCTCCACCGCGAGTTGCATCGTGCCGCTCATCACCGTGATCCCCGACTGTCGCAGCGATGGCATAGCCGGCAAGCGTGCAGAATCCGCAAACACCGTAACGAAGCTTTGGCTGATCGGCGCCATCCTTCGGCCATGCTCTCCGCCCAAGCCCGCCACCGCCTGTTCCAGGCCGGTTTCGCCACCATCGCGGCCACCGGGGCCGACCGCTGGCTCGCCCCCGCCGCCCGCGGCTGCGGCGTGATCCTGACCTTCCATCACGTCCGGCCGGACGCGGCGCCGCCGGGTGCCTATGCGCCGAACCGGCTGCTCGCCATCACCCCGGCCTTCCTCGACCGCACCCTCACGGTCCTACAGGCGCGCGGCTTCACGATCGTCCCGCTGTCGGACCTGCCGCGCCGGCTGGCCGAGGCGGGGGAGCCCTTCGCGGTGCTGACCTTCGACGACGGCTATCGCGACAACCTGGAACACGCCGCCCCGATCTTGCGCCGCCACGGCGCGCCCTGGACGCTGTTCGTCACCCACGACTACGCGACCGGGACCGGCCGGCTGTGGTGGATCGAACTCGAACGGGCGATCCGCGTCCTCGACCGGGTGAGCCTGCCGGAGATCGGGCTCGACGTGCCGGCGGTGGATGATGCGCAGAAATCCGCCGCCTTCGCGGCGGCCTATCACGCCCTGCGGGCCGGGCCGGAAGACGCCCTTCGGGCCGCGACCTCGCGCCTATGCGGGGAGGGGGGGATCGACGCGACGGCCATCGCCCGCGAGCTCTGCCTGACGGGCGCGGAGTTGCGCGACCTCGCCCGGGACGAGGCGGTGACGCTCGCCGCCCACACCCTGTCCCATCCGATGCTCGCCAAGCACGATGACGCGACCGCCCGCCGGGAGATCGTCGACGGGAGGGCGCGCCTCGGCGACCTGCTCGGCCGGGTGCCGGAGC
The DNA here is from genome assembly GCF_001043915.1 of Methylobacterium aquaticum. Lineage (GTDB taxonomy): Bacteria > Pseudomonadota > Alphaproteobacteria > Rhizobiales > Beijerinckiaceae > Methylobacterium > Methylobacterium aquaticum. The sequence goes on from NZ_LABX01000112.1 coordinate 61,543, forward strand.
ATTTCTCCTACCCGGTCGGGGATCCGGGCTCGGCGGGCCCGCGGGACTTCGCCTTGGCCCGCGAGGCGGGCTACCGCACCGCCGTGACGACAAGGCCCGGCCATCTCTTTCCCGCACACGCGGCCCACCTGCACGCGCTGCCGCGGGTCTCGGTCAATGGCTGCTTCCAGACCGATGCGGCCCTGCACGCCCTGCTCTCCGGCGTGCCGTTCCTGGCCTGGAACCGGGGCCGGCGGCTGAATGTCGGATGAGGCTCAGCGGTGACGCCGGCGGCGGTAATGGCGGCTCTCGCCGCCGCTGATGACCGCGAAGCTGGCGCTCTGCCGGCCGCCACGCAGGCGCCGGGTCCAGCCGCGACGGCCGCGGGGGGCGGGCTCCACCGCCTCGGCGAGGGCAGGGGGAATCGGCAGGCGCGGGATCGCCGCGGACACCGCGGCCGCGGCGGCGGCCAAGCCCTTCGCGGCGGGGCCGAACAGCGAGAGGCACTGGTTGTAGGCGAGATCGCCCTTGATGCGCTCGCAATCGCCAACGGAGCGCGGCGCACCCTGGGCGACGGCTGCACCGGCGAGGGGACCGAGGAGGAGGAAGAGCGCGAGCGCGTGGCGCATGGGCCTGAGGGTGCCTTGCGAGTTCGAAAGGGGTGCCGGAGCGGGAGGGCGCGGGCCTGACGGCCGCCCTCGCGTCTGGCAGACCTTTTTGGCGAAAACCCGGCCTTTTGGACCGATCAGTCCATTGAACCGGCGTCAGGCCGGGTCGCGGTCGGGCCGCTCCATCCAGCGGATCAGCGGCATCAGCGGAAAGATCCAGGCAAGACCGAGAATCGCGTAGAGCACCGACTGCACCACCGGCGGCGTCTGGGCGATGCGGCTGTCGGCGAGCGCCATGGCGAGGGGCGCGTAGATCAGCACGAAGGCGATCATCACGATCGCCCCGACGAAGGAGCGGGTGCGGCGGCGCATGGCGAAAAACCTCGGTGGGGCGGCCGTGAGGCGGTGACGGCGCGTGAAACCTCCGCCTACGCGAGGCCCCGCCCCGCGGCAACCAGGCCCGCCGACGCAGGCCGCGCCCGGGATCATCCGACCCGCGACAGCGCGCCTTCGGAGGGGTTGCCGGCCCGCACGGCCGCCAGCAGCCCGTCGCTCCGGGCGCGCCATGCCGCCATCGCCCGCGCCTTCACCGGGCCGAAGCCGCGGATCTCCTCGGGGGCGGCCAGGAGGTCGCGCAGCGCGGACGGGTCTGCCCGGCCAACGAGGGCCAGGGCTTCGTCGATCTGCGCCTCGTAGGCCGCCAGCACCGCCCGCTCCTCCCGCCGCTCGGCGATCAGCCGCAGCGGGTCGAGGCGCCGCCCGCGCAAGCCCTTGAGGGCGGCAATCCCGCGCAACACCGGCAGCAGCCAGGGCCCGAAGGCGATCTTGCGCGGCTCGGTTTCGCCGGGCCGCGTCCGGGCGAGGACGGGCGGCGCGAGGTGGAAGGTCGGCCGCAATGTGACCGGACCTTTGCCGGGGGCATTGCCGGGGCCTTGGCCGGGACCTTGACCTTCGAACTCCTCGGCGAGGCGGGCCAGGAAGGCCGGATCGGACTGGAGCCGCGCCACCTCGTACTCGTCCTTGATCGCCATCAGTTTGAACAGGGAGCGGGCGACCGCCTCGGCCAGGACCTCGCCGCCCCGCGCCCGCACCGAGGCGACCCGGTCGCGGTAGCGGGCGGCATAAGCCGCATCCTGGTAGGCGGTGAGATACGCGGCCCGACGCGCCACGACGCTGTCGAGGTCCTGCGCCGGGCCGGCCTCCGGGGCGAGATGCGAGGCGACGAAGGCTGGATCGGCGGCCAGCAGCCGGCCCCAGGCGAGCGCCAGGCGGTTGCCCGCCACCGCGACGCCGTTCAACGCCACCGCCTGGTCGAGGGCCTCGCGCGAGACCGGCACGAGCCCGCATTGCCAGGCAAAGCCGAGGAGCAGCACGTTGGCGGTCTGCGCATCGCCGATCAGGCGGACGGCCATCGCCTGCGCGTCGAGGCTGCGCAAAGCCCCGGCACGGACCCGGCGGGCGATCAGGCTTTCCAGCATCCGCGTGTCGATGCGGGCTGTCGGGTCGCGCAAGGTGGCGCCGGTCGGGATCTCGTGGGTGTTGGCGACGATCCGGGTTCGCGCAGGGTCGATCACCGCCGCCGCGTCGGGGCTTGCCGCCACCACCAGGTCGCAGGCGAGCACGGCGTCGGCCCGGCCGCGGTCGATCCGCACCTGGTGCAGGGCCGCCGGCTCCGCGGCAAGCCGCACGTAAGAGAGCACCGGCCCGCCCTTCTGGGCAAAGCCCATGAAGTCGAGCACGCTGGCGCCGCGTCCCTCGAGATGGGCCGCCATGGTGACGAGGGCCCCCACCGTCACCACGCCGGTTCCGCCGACGCCCGCGACCAGGATCTCGTAGGGGGCCGGCCCGAGCGCGGTGTCGGGCTCGGGCAGGGACGCGGCGCGGGCCGCGACCGTCTCGGGGTCGACCGCGACGCCGGGCCGGCGCCGGGGCGTTGCGCCGTCCAGCGTGACGAAGGACGGGCAGAAGCCCTTGAGGCAGGAGAGGTCGCTGTTGCAGCCGGTCTGGTCGATGGCGCGCTTGACGCCGAACTCGGTCTCGACCGGCACGACCGACAGGCAGTTCGATTTCCGCTGGCAATCGCCGCAGCCCTCGCAGACCAGCGGGTTGATGACCGCGCGCCGCGTCGGTGGCGGGCTCTTGCCGCGCTTGCGCCGGCGCCGCGCCTCGGTGGCGCAGGTCTGGTCGTAGACCAGCACCGTGACGCCTTTCGTCGCGCGCAAGCTCCGCTGGACCGCGTCGAGGTCGTCGCGGTGGTGCACGGTCACGCCGGGGCCGAGGGGATCGCGGGCGGCGTCACGCGCCACCCGGGCGGGATCGTCCGACACCACCACGACGCAGGCCGCGCCCTCCGCAGTCATCAGCCGGGTGATCTGCGGCACGGTGAGCGCGCCGTCGACCGGCTGGCCGCCGGTCATCGCCACCGCGTCGTTGTAGAGGATCTTGTAGGTGATGCTGGCCCCGCTCGCCACCGCCTGCCGGATCGCCGCGTGGCCGGAATGGAAATAGGTTCCGTCGCCGAGATTCTGGAAGACGTGGGCCTGGCGCGTGAACGGCGCCTGCCCGGTCCAGTCGACCCCCTCGGCCCCCATCGGCACGATGCCGGTGGTGTCCCGCTCCATCCAGTTCGCCATGAAGTGGCAGCCGATGCCGGCCCGGGCTTGCGATCCCTCCGGCACCCGGGTCGAGGTGTTGTGCGGGCAGCCGGAGCAGAAATACGGCGTTCGGACCGGCAGCGGCCCGGAGGCGGGGAGGACGGACGGCATGTCCGGGTCCCGGATGGCGAGGCCGAGGCCCCGCAGGGCGTCGCCCAGGATTCCGACGAGGCGGGAGGGGCGCAGCTCGTCGACTTCCGGGACGAGGGGCCGGCCGGCGGCATCGCGCTTGCCGAGGACCCGGGGGCGCCGCTCGCCGGCGAGGTCGTAGAGCCCGTCGCGCAGCTGGCGCTCGACCAGCGGCGCCTTCTCCTCGATCACCAGCACGGTCTCGACGCCGGCCGCGACGCGCGCGAGACCGTCCACGTCGAGCGGGTGGACAAGGCCGACCTTCAGCACTGCGATTCCGGCCCGGCCCAGGGAGTGCGGATCCTGGCCGAGGAGCCGGAAGGCTTCCATCGCGTCGCCATGGGCCTTGCCGACCGTGACGACGAGGAGGCGGGGGCGCTCCGGCGCCACCACCAGCCGGTCGAGGGGATTGGCCCGGGCGAAAGCGCGGATCGCCTCCAGCTTGGCGAGCGCCCGCGCCTCGATGGCGAGGCTCGGCAGATCGGGCCAGCGGATGTGCAGGCCGCCTGGCGGTGGGGCAAAGGCGGGGGCCGTGAAGCGGGGCAGCGGCGCGAGATCGACGGAGGCCGCGCCCTCCACCACCTCGGAGATCGCCTTGAAGCCGACCCAGGCACCGGAGACGCGCGAGGCGGCGAAGCCCCAGAGGCCGAACGCCTCGTATTCGGCGATCGTCGCCGGATGGATCACCGGGATGTGCCAGGCCGCCAGCGCGAGGTCGCTCTGGTGCGACATCGAGGACGAGACGCAGCCATGGTCGTCGCCGGCGACGACCAGCACGCCCCCCTTCGGCGACGTGCCGTAGGCGTTGCCGTGCTTGAGGGCATCGCCCGAGCGGTCGACCCCCGGGCCCTTGCCGTACCACAGCCCGAACACGCCCTCGACCGTGGCGGCCGGATCGAGGGCGACCCGCTGGCTGCCGAGGAGCGCCGCCGCCGCCAGATCCTCGTTGATGCCGGGCTGGAAGCGGATGCCGGCCACGGCGAGGCGGTCCTTCGCGCGCCACAATTCCTGATCGACGGCACCGAGCGGCGAGCCGCGATAGCCAGAGACGAGCCCGGCGGTGTTGAGCCCGTCGCGGCGGTCAATCGCGGCCTGCGCCAGGAGGAGGCGGACCAGCGCCTGCGTGCCGGTCATGTAGGCCCGGCCGGCCGTGCGGTCGAATCTGTCGTCGAGGCGGTAGGCGCGGTCCAGCTCGGGCATTGGCGGGTCTCCTCACCGCCAGGCTATGCCGGCCTGCGAGGCAAAACCTGCCTGTCTGCTTCCCGCCAGGCGATCGCAGAGGTACGAACGGGTTCGAAAACACGCCAACGGGATAGGCCCATGCCTGAACGGGGAGACGCGCCGGACCGGTTCGAGCGGGCGATCCTGGATGCGTTGCAGGACGATGCGCGGCTCTCGGTGCAGGATCTCGCGCAGCGGATCGGGCTGTCGACCTCGCCGACCTGGCGGCGGCTGAAGGCGCTGGAGCAGCGCGGCATCATCCGCGGCTATGTCGCCCTCGTCGATGCGGCAGCGCTCGGCCATGGCCAATGCGTCTTCGCCCACGTGACCCTGGCCAAGCACGACCGCGACGGCGTGGCGGAGTTCGAGCGCGTGATCGGGCGCCGGGACGAGGTGCTGGAATGCTTCTCCACCACCGGCCAGGCCGATTACCTGCTGCGGGTCGTGGTGCGGGACGCCCGGCACTACGAGCGCTTCTTGCAGGAGGCGGTGTTCTCCTGCCCGGCGGTGCAGCAGATCCATTCGAACTTCGCCCTGCGCGAGGTGAAGTTCAGCGTGAAGATCCCGACCGGCCCATAACAGAAGAGCCCGGCCTCGCGGCCGGGCTCCGATCCGTCGGTGACGGCCAGAGAAGCTTCACGATCGCGTTGCCATCGCGAAGCTTCTCTGGCTCCTTAATTTTCCGCATTGTCTACGACGAACCGGTATCCACTTCGTCGAAAAATGCTCTAGAAGCCGTTGAACTTGTAGTTCAGGCCGGCGCGGACCACCGCGAACTCGGTGTCGCGACGGTTCAGGCCGCTGATGACGGCCACGCCCGGCGAGGCCGTGGTGATCAGGGCGCCGGCATTGTTGACGGCGAAGGCGCCGCCCAGACCACCGCGGTCCATGTTCACGTACAGACCTTCGACCTTCACGGTCACGGCGTTCGACCGGAAGAAGTTCAGGAACGAGTCGGTGGGCAGAGCGTACTCGACGCCGCCGCCGACGGTCCAGCCGGTCTGGAAGTCGTCGGAGGAGCGGTTCGGCAGGCCGAAATCGCGACCGCCGCCGGCACCGTAGGCGAAACCGCCGGTGGCGTAGACGAGGGTGCGGTCCCAGGCGTAGCCGAGGCGGCCGCGGACG
>NZ_LABX01000113.1 GCF_001043915.1 Methylobacterium aquaticum
GCGTTGGCAGGCCAACGCTTCGTCCGCTTAGTTTCTTATTCGATCGCAGATTTTTGCCGCCGAACCGGTGACCACTTCGGCGAAATCTGCTTAAGTGCGGGAATCCCTCGACCCGGATCGACGGGGCCGGTCGGCCCGAACACCGGCTCCCGCGGCGCGAACGCATAGATCGCCGTCGCGGCCAGCAGCGCCAGCCCATAGGCCAGGAACAGCCGGCCGTAGAGGGCATCGGGACCGAGCCCGCCGGGGTCCCGCACGAACACGGCCGACAGCCCCTGGATCGCCGCCGCCCCGCCCATGAACACGATGTTCATGACGGCGACGCCGCGCCCGAGGAGGTGGGCGGGGAAGAACCGCCGGCCATGGGCCATCAGGATGCCGTAGCTCAGGCCCGCCGCGCCGATCAGCGCCAGGAGCGCGACGGCGAGCGCGGTGGAGCCGCCGCCGACCAAGCCGAGGACCGACAGCGCCACGCCGGTGACGAGGCAGCCGGCAAAGGCCGTGCGCTTTGGGTCGCGCACCAGCCGCTCCAGCGGCCCGTACCCGATGGCGCCGGCCGCCATGGCGGCGCTCATGGCCAGCGTGCCGTTGCCGCGCTGGAGCGCGTCGAGGCCGTGGACGCTGCCGAGATAGGACCCGACCCAGAGCGACCGCGTCGCGATCACGACGGCGTAGCTCACGAACACGACCGGGAAGATCGGCCAGAGCGCCCGTATCCGGGCAATTTCGGCGAAGCCCCGCCAGACCGAGGTCTTTGGCGGATCGGCCAGACGCGGCGGATCCTCGATCAGCCACAGGATCAGCCCGGCCGCCGCCAGGGTGACGGCCGATAGCCCGAACAGGATCGTCCGCCAGCCGAAGGCGTGGCTCGCGAGCGCCAGCGGCGTGGAGCCCAGAAGGTCGCCCGAGGTGCCGAGCCCGATCATCAGCGAGGACAGCATGGCGAAGCGCTCAGGCGGATAGGACCGCCCGAACAGGTAGAGCCCGCCCATCAGGGCCGGCGCGCAGCCCAGCCCGATCAGCGCCATCGCGGCGGCGGCTCCGGCAAAGCCGTGCGCCAGGCCCAGGAGCCCGGCCCCGAAAGCCGCCAGCACCAGGAACCCCGCCACGGTGCGCCGCGGCCCGACCCGGTCGAGCAGGAGCCCGGTCGGTACCTGGCCGGCCGCGAAGGCCAGGAACCAGCCCGACGAGAGCAGCGCCAGGTCGGACGGCACGAGGCAGAGGTCGGGCCCGAGATCGGGCCCGACCATCGCCAGGAAGCCGCGGTCGAACTGGCTGATCGTGTAGGCGAGCAGCAGGACCAGGAACGCCGTCATCGTAGTAACGCCGTCATGGCCCTGCGATCCTCATGGATGGCTTACTTGATGCGCTCGAGCACGCTGACGTAGTTCGCCACCGCGACGCCGCCCATGTTGAACACGCCGGCGAGCGTCGCGTCCGGGATCTGCATGCCGCCGGCCTCGCCGCAGAGCTGCATGGCCGAGAGGGCGTGCATCGACACGCCGGTGGCGCCGATCGGGTGGCCCTTGGCCTTCAGCCCGCCGGAGGCGTTGACCGGCAGCTTGCCCTCCTTGGTGGTCCAGCCCTCGCGGATCGCGTCGGCGCCGCGGCCCTCCCGGGTCAGGCCCATCGCCTCGTATTCGATGAGTTCCGCGACCGTGAAGCAATCGTGGGTCTCGACCAGCGACAGGTCGTCGAGGGTGATGCCGGCCTGGGCCAGCGCCCGCGCCCAGGCGGTGGCGGCGCCTTCGAACTTCAGCACGTCGCGCTTCGACATCGGCAGGAAGTCCTGCGCATGGGCCGTGGCCCGGAAGGCGACGGCCCGGCGCATCCGCAGCGCGGTCTCGGTATCGGCCAGCACCAAAGCCGCGGCGCCATCCGAGACCAGCGAGCAATCGGTGCGCTTGAGCGGGCCGGCGACAAACGGGTTCTTGTCCGACTCGGTGCGGCAGAAGTCGAAGCCTAAGTCCTTGCGCATCTGCGCATAGGGGTTCTGGACGCCGTTCTGGTGGTTCTTGGCGGCGATCATCGCCAGCGCGTCGGACTGGTCGCCGTGGCGCTGGAAATAGGCGCCCGCGATGGTGCCGAACACGCCGGCGAAGCCCGCCGGGTTATCGCCGTCCTCGGGCAGATAGGAGGCTTTGAGCAGGGTGCGGCCGATCTCCGGGCCGGGGGTGCGGGTCATCTGCTCGACGCCGACCACCAGCACCACCCGGGCACGCTTGGCCTCGATGGTCTTGATGCCTTGGTGCACCGCCGCCGAACCGGTGGCGCAGGCATTCTCGACCCGGGTCGCCGGCTTGAAGCGGAACCCGTCATCGGCCTGGAGCACCAGGGCGGCGGTGAAATCCTGCGGGGTGAAGCCCGCATTGTAATGGCCGAGCACGATCTCGTCGACGTCCTGCGGGCCGATCCCCGCATGGGCCAGCGCCTCGTTCGTCACGCGGACGATCAGGCTCTCGACGGTCTCGGTATCGTGCTTGCCGAAGGGCGTGTGGCTCCAGCCGACGATGCAGGCGGTCATGCGTGTCTCCTCCCGTGTTCTGCCTTGGCGTGTTTGCGGCGCACTCTGCGCAACGGAAACGCGGCCGGCAAGCGCCGCTCACGCATCCTCGGCGCGGAACCGCGCATAGCCGGAGGCACGGAGCGCGCAGGCGGGGCAGGTGCCGCAGCCATGGCCCCAGGCATGCAGGGCGCCGCGCTCGCCGAGATAGCAGGTATGGCTCTCGCGCACGATCAGATCGACCAGGGCCTCGCCGCCGAGGTCGCGGGCGAGCCGCCAGGTCTCGGCCTTGTCGATCCACATCAGCGGCGTGTGCAGCACGAAGCGGCGCTCCATGCCGAGGTTCAGCGCCACCTGGAGCGCCTTGATCGTGTCGTCGCGGCAATCGGGATAGCCCGAAAAATCCGTCTCGCACATGCCGCCGACGATGTGGCGCAGGCCGCGCCGGTAGGCGAGGGCGGCCGCGAAGGTCAGGAAGACGAGGTTGCGGCCCGGCACGAAGGTGTTGGGCAGGCCCCCCGCCTCCATGGCGATGGCGGTCTCGCGGGTCAGTGCGGTCTCCGAGACCTCGCCGAGGGCGCTCAAGGACAGGGTATGGTCCTGGCCGAGGCGCGCGGCGAAAGCCGGCACGATCCGGGTCATCGCGGTGCGCAGGCTCGCCCGGCATTCCAGCTCGATCCGGTGACGCTGGCCGTAATCGAAGCCGAGGGTCTCGACATGGGCGAACCGGTCGAGAGCCCAGGCGAGGCAGGTAGCGGAATCCTGTCCACCGGAGAACAGGACCAGGGCGCCGTCGGGGGACGTCATGCGGGCTCCACGCGAGAAGGGCGGCCCCGCTGCCGCGGAGCCGCCCCCTTATAGGCCCGAGGTGCCGGCGCGGCCTATCGGGCGCTGCCCCCGGCCCTCGCGCCTACTGGCCCTGCGCCTGGCTCGCCTTCTTGTTGGCGTTGTGGTGCCCGACCGCGCATCCGGCCGCGGCGCCGGCCTTGCCGTGGCCGACCGCCTTGCCGGCGAGCCCGCCGACGATGGCGCCCTTGATGCAGCCCTTGGCTTCGGCCTGATGCGGGATCGCGACGGCCGAGACCGCAAGGAGGCCGGCGGCGAGGAGGGACGCGGAACGGATCATGGGACTCTCCCGTGGCTTTGTCAGATCCTCAACCAGTGGCGGGGCAGACCGTTCCGAAGCCGGCTCGTGGTCTGCCGTTGACGATCCGCCCGGTCGCGTCTATAGACCGCGGCTCGCGGACCTGCGGGCTTTCGCCCGGCGGGTTGCCCGTGCTTCCATGCCCTGACACGCGACGCCACGATCCCGCCGGGATCGCTCGGGCCTCGCTTTTTTGAATGAGGAACGCCGATGGCCAACACCGTGTCGGCCAAGAAGATGACCCGCAAGATTGCCAAGCGCACGGCAATCAACCGCTCGCGCCGCAGCCGCATGCGGACCTACATCCGCAAGGTCGAGGAGGCGATCGCCTCGGGCGATCACGGTAGCGCCCTGACCGCTCTGCGCAGCGCCGAGCCGGAGATCATGCGCGCCTCCCAGAAGGGGATCGTGCACAAGAACACCGCCTCGCGGAAGGTCTCGCGCCTCGCCGCCCGCGTGAAGGGCCTCCAGGCCGCCCAGGCGTAACGCGCCGTCCCCGAGGGGTCGCGCCGGCCGAGGTCCTGCGCTCCGAAGGTTGAGAGGAAATGGCCCGGCTCCAGCCGGGCTTTTTCGTGTCTGGAACGCGCAATTGCGGTTCTGGGTTGTGCCGCGGCGATCCGCGAACTAACGTTGCGGTAGATCGCCAGCCCGAAGGCCGTCCCCATGGTCACCCGCGTCGCCACCGTCGCCTTCGAGGGGATCGAGGCGCGCGCCGTCGACGTGCAGGTGCAGATCACCCCCGGCGCCGTGGCGTTCACGGTGGTCGGGCTGCCCGACAAGGCGGTGGCGGAATCCCGCGAGCGGGTGCGCTCGGCGCTGATCGCCTCGGGCCTGGCGCTGCCGGCCAAGCGCATCACCGTCAACCTCGCCCCCGCCGACCTGCCGAAGGAAGGCTCCCATTACGATCTGCCGATCGCGCTCGGGATGATGTGCGCCATCGGTGCCCTGCCGGCGGATGCGCTCTCGGGCTATTGCGTGCTCGGCGAACTGGCGCTCGACGGCAGCCTCACGGCAGTGGCCGGCGTGCTGCCGGCGGCGATGGCGGCCAATGCCCGGGGCTTGGGCCTGATCTGCCCGGCGGCGAGCGGCCCCGAGGCCGCCTGGGCCGCCGGCGACATGGACGTGCTGGCACCGCGCTCGCTGATCCAACTCGCCAACCACTTCAAGGGTACCCAGGTGATGGCCCGCCCGGTGCCGGCCGTGGCCGCCCCCGCCGGCGCGCTGCCGGACCTGCGCGAGATCAAGGGCCAGGAGGGCGCCAAGCGGGCGCTGGAGATCGCGGCGGCGGGCGCCCACAATCTTCTGATGAACGGCCCGCCCGGGGCCGGCAAGTCGATGCTCGCCGCCCGGCTGCCCTCGATCCTGCCGCCGCTCGGGCCCCGTGAATTGCTCGAAGTCTCGATGATCCAGTCGGTGGCGGGCACGCTGAAGGACGGCGCGCTGTCGAACCGCCGGCCGTTCCGGGCACCGCACCACTCAGCTTCGATGGCCGCTTTGGTCGGTGGCGGCGTCGGCGCCCGCCCCGGCGAGGTATCGCTGGCCCATGGCGGCGTGCTCTTCCTCGACGAGCTGCCCGAGTTCAACGGCCAGGTGCTCGATTCCCTGCGCCAGCCGCTGGAGACCGGAACCGTCATGATCGCCCGGGCCAACCACCGGGTGACCTACCCGGCCCGGTTTCAGCTCGTTGCGGCGATGAATCCGTGCCGCTGCGGCCAGGCGACGGAGCCGGGCTTCGCCTGTCGGCGCGGGCCCAACGAGCGCTGCGTCGCGCAATACCAGGCCCGGCTCTCCGGCCCGCTCATCGACCGGATCGATCTCCAGATCGAGGTGCCCGCGGTCACCGCCGCCGACCTGATCCTGCCGCCGCCGGACGAGGGCTCGGCGGAGGCCGCGGCCCGAGTTGCGGCGGCCCGGATCGTGCAGGAGCGGCGTTATGCCGAGGCCGGCCAGCCCGCCGGCACCACCAATGCCTCGTGCCCGGCGACGCTGATCGAGGAGGCGGCCCGGCCCGACGCGGAAGGCATGGCGCTGATCCGCGACGCCGCCGACGCGATGCGGCTCTCCGCCCGCGGCTTCCACCGGGTCTTGCGCGTCGCCCGGACCCTCGCCGATCTCGACGGCGAAGCCCGGGTGCGGCGGCTTCATCTCGCCGAGGCCCTGTCCTACCGCAGCCGCGCGGACCGGCGCTCGGCCGCGGCGTGATACGATCTCCTGTCCCTGATGGATGGCCGGACGATCACGTCCGGACGCCGCATCGTCAGCCAGCGCGGCGCTTGAGCGAAGCCGAAATCCGCATTGCGAAGCCATCGATCGGATGGCGGACGACACGGGTGGTTGCCGAACCGTTACGGCCACCGATCGAATCGCCCGGGTCGGCCGAACCTCCAGCTAAGTGACTTTCCCAACTCATCTTTCAGCTCCCTCCGCCACACCATGGGACGGATGCTGGAGGATGCGGAATGGTGTGGCTCTGCGCAGTGATCGGTCTCGCCGCCGCGCTTGCCTGGCTCGCGGCGCGCTGGTCCGGCCATCGTCGGAGCGAGAGCCGGCGCGAGGGCGAGGTCGAGCGCCTGCACGATCTCGTCTGGCGCACCTCCGAGAGCGAGGAGCGCTACCGCAGCCTGGTCGAGGCGCAGATCGAACTCGTCGTCCAGCGGGATACCAAGGGGCGCATCACCTTCGCCAACCAGGGTTTCGCCGCCCTCCTCGGCACCACCCCCGACGCGCTCCTGGGCACCACCCGGGAGGCCGAGGTGGTCGAGCGGGGCGAGATGCGCCAGCGCCCCGATGGGGCCCGTCTGGTCGATCTCGCGATCCTGCCCGCCGGGGGCGGTCCCCTGCGCTGGTTCGCCTTCGTGGAGACCGTGACCGTCGGGCGCAACGGTCGGGCCGAGGTGCTGCGGGCCGGCCGCGACGTCACCGAGCGGGTCGAATCCGCCCGCTCCCTTGAGGAAGCCCGCAGCCGGGCCGAGGCCGCGAGCGTGGCGAAGTCACGGTTCATCGCCAGCGTCAGCCACGAGTTCCGCACGCCGCTCAACGGCATCATGGGGATGGCCGACCTGATGCTCGACACGCCCCTGAGCCCCGAGCAGCGCACCTATGCCGAGGCGGTGAAGACCTCCGGCGAGGCGCTGCTGTCGCTCATCGACGGCATCCTCGACTTCTCGAAGATCGAGGCAGGCCGCCTCGACCTCGCGGCGGAGCCGTTCGACCCGGCGGCCCTGGTCGAAAGCGTCGTCGAGCTGCTGGCGCCCCGCGCCCAGGACAAGGGCCTGGAGATCGCCGCCGACATCGAGGCGCTGCCGGCCCAGTTGATCGGCGATGCCGATCGGGTTCGCCAGATCCTGATCAACCTCGCCGGCAACGCGGTGAAGTTCACGGAGGCCGGCGGCGTCGGCGTGACGGCGTCCTGGGGGGCGGAGGGGCTGACGGTCGCTGTGCACGATACCGGGCCGGGCATCCCGGAGGAGCGCCTGCCGATCCTGTTCCAGGAATTCGAGCAGGGCGACGGCAGCGCCAGCCGCCGGCACGAGGGCACCGGCCTCGGCCTCGCCATCACCCGGCGCCTCGTCGACCGCATGGGCGGCCGGCTCGACGTCACGTCGCGGCCCGGGGAGGGGAGCTGCTTCCGGGTCCATCTGCCTTTGAGCCCGGTTCCCGATCGGGATCGGCCCCAGGCGCCGAGCCTCGCCGGGCAGCGCGTCCTGGTGGTGGCGGCCGCAGCTTTCGAGGCGCCCTACATTGCCCGCCGCCTCGGCCGGGCCGGCGCCGAGGCCGTGGTGGTCGAGACCGCCGACGAGGCGGCGGCAATCCTCTCCACCGACACGTTCGATGCGGTCATCGCCGACCGGGCGTTGGGAGACGCTGCGGTGCGCGGGATTGCCGCCGCGGCCCGGCAGGCGGGGGTGAGTCGCAGCATCGTGCTGCTGTCGCCCTTCGACCGGCGCGATTTCGGTTCGCCGGCGGCGGCTGGCTTCGACCGCTACCTGATCAAGCCGGTGCGCCTGAGCTCCCTCCTCGCCCGTCTGGCGGAGCCGACGCCGCCGCCCACCCGCGCGCCGAGCGTCCAGGAGGACGCCCTGCGGCCCTCCGCGCGGCGACCGCGGGTGCTGCTGGCCGAGGACAACCCGATCAACGCGCTGTTGGCCACCAAGGCCCTCGAACGTCTCGGCGCCACCGTGCTGTGGGCCCGTGACGGCGCAGAAGCCGTGGCACGGTTGCAGGAGGCGGCGGGCTCCGCGACGCGGTTCGACCTTGCCCTCGTCGATATCCGGATGCCGATCCTCGACGGCCTCGAAGCGGCGCGGCAGATGCGCGCCCATGAGGCGGCCCACGGGCTGCCGCGCCTGCGCCTCGTGGCGCTGACCGCCAACGTCCAGGCGGAGGACCAAGCCGCCGCCCTCGCGGCCGGGTTCGACAGCTTCCTGTCGAAGCCCCTCGACCTCAAGGCCCTGCCGCCGCTTCTCGAGGCGGAGGCGGCGTGAAGGAAGCTGGACTGTGCCGCGGGCCGCGGGAGTTCCAGCCTGCCGATGTCCCGGATGCGCGAGACGAAAGCCGAGCGACTCCATCTCGATGGAGAGCATGAAAGCCTCGAATGCTTATGTTTCTAGATCAACATTATAAAACAAAGAACTTGAATATGCTCTATTTCTTGAGGGTAGAACGACTCAATGTATCTCAGTGAGAATATTCATTGCTTGGTGCGGACGGCGGGACTCGAACCCGCACGACCAGAGGTCGCAAGATTTTAAGAACTGTGATGGGGGCTAACACAGCCTCACAGTGGATCCCATCACCCGGCCTCAAACCCCTTGCAGCACTTAGCTTTCTTGTCGGATAGCGCCACTCAGGGTAACACTGTCAAGCACGCCTTAACGGGCATTTTGGCATACCCCCGTGTTACCCCTGGAGCGCATCTCGTGACAGCGAAGGTGCTCACCGTGCAGAGCGTAGAACGCCACAAGCCGAACCCTGAGCGGCGGCTTGAGATCCCGGACGCGACGCTGCCAGGTTTCTACTTGGTCGTGCAGCCGAGCGGGGCGAAGTCGTGGGCGGTGCGCTACCGCATCAACGGGCAGCCCCGGAAGTACACCATCGGCGCATATCCGCTGTTCGACCTGGGAGCAGCGCGAGCCCGCGCCCGCGAAGCCTTGCAGATGGTCGCCGTCGGGCGTGATCCCTACGTGGAGAAGAAGGCAGCCTCCGCTGCGGCTCGCGTCGCCGAGAAAGATCGCGTCGCGCACGTCGCGACGATCTATGTGGACCGGCATCTTAAGCCGAATGCGAAGCCGGGCTACGCTGAGACTGCTGCAGCGCTGATCACCAACCACGTGCTGCCACGCTGGGGCGAGCGCCGGATCGGCGATATTGGTCGCGCGGATGTCGTCGCGTTGATCGATGGCCTCACCGACAAGGGTATGACTACCGGCGCCAACCGCGTCTTTGCTACCACAAGGGCGATGTTCAACTTCGCGCTCGCACGTGGGATGATCCCGACCACGCCGTTTCTCGGCCTCAAGCCGCCGCTGGCGGAGACGAGCCGGGATCGCGTGCTGACCGACGCCGAGGTCAGGCTTGTGTGGAAGGCGGCGGAGGCGGTCGGCTACCCGTTCGGCCCAATGGTCCAACTGCTCCTCCTCACCGGCCAGCGGCGCGATGAGGTCGGCAAGATGGTCTGGCCGGAGCTGGAGGGCTCGGTCTGGACCATCCCGGCCGTGCGCACGAAGAACTCGCTGGAGCATGTCGTGCCGCTGTCGCCGCAGGCTCGCGCGATCCTCGACGCAGCCCCCCGCATCGCAGGCTCTGGCTTCGTCTTAACGCGGAGCGGCACCACGCCAGCAGCGGACTACTCCGCCGGAAAGAAGCGCCTGGACGCCGTCATGGTGGAGATCGCCACGACGGAGGCGGTCCAGCAGGGGAGGGACCCTAAGACCGTCAGCGTGCCGCCCTGGCGCCTCCACGATCTGCGCCGCACCTGCAGCTCGGGCATGGCACGGCTCAAGGTCACCCCGCACGTTATCGAAGCGGTGCTGAACCACCGCTCTGGGACAATCAGCGGCGTCGCCGCTGTCTATAACCGCTACGCTTACCTCGACGAGAAGCGGGCGGCGCTAGAGGTGTGGGCGCAGCATATCGCGAGGCTTGCAGAATGAGCCGTTTGCCAGAAAGCAGCTTCGGACCATTCAAAGAACAGCTGCTCCTGATCGCGAAATCGACATTGGGTGAGGCGCCAAGTAGCCGAGCAGGGATGGTGAGGGCGATCCTGAAGCATAGCATCTTCAATGAATTCTCGGCTCTTCGGCCTGATATTCCATTTGAGTTGGTTTCTGAGTCAGAGATATTCGAGGCTGCTTATTCGGATGCGAGCGGTGTTGAATACTTTCAAGGGTGGCTTCAGGACGAATGCGAAGATATCAATCGTACAATCGATCTTCTAGCGCTGCATCTTGCCAAGCAGGCGGAGGCGGGGGCGGATTGGCGGGCCGCTCACGATGCATTTCAGAGTGGAAGACTCGCCAATCAGCTGCGTAGTGCTTTCATATCGGCCGCCAAATCAAAGTGCGATTGGATATCTTGCAGCGACACCAGGCCAGAATTTCACAATCGCTGGATCAATGATTTTATTAGCTTCGGACCAGAAGTTAAACCATTCGAAATCCAAGCTAAACGCCTATCGGCCATCAAGTGGATATGCGCACAGCCATGGTACGCATCCTGCGTGCCTAATGCTATGCAGTGCATTCTTTTTCATTCAGATCTTGAGCCAAGAAAACAAATATCACTAACACATAAATACAGGGTTATGGCTCAAGAGAATATTGGTAAAAATGGCGTGGGTCGTCCGCCAGGATCGGGTCTCGCCGATCATGATCTTCGATTGTGCCTGGAAATAGATGCCCTTCTAGAGAGTGGTAAAGCTGGAAATGTTGGAGACGCTATCATTGCCCTCGATAGGGATGGCAAGATCCGAGGCGCCGAAACGTACCGTAGGCGACGCTTGGCCGATCGGTACAACAAAGAACACAGAGGGCGTGGTAAGGCCCTGCGGTGAAATGCGGAAAAACGCGGCGTCAGTTATTCCGCGTTTAAAAGCAATGACTTAGCCAAACATCTGATCATGATGGCGAGCGTCCCCTAACGAGGAGCGACGCGATGCCACTTGATAAGACTAGCCAAGCAGGCGAGCTGCTGCCGGCGCTCCACGTGCGCCAGCGGTACAATATCAGCGACATGACACTCTGGCGCTGGGAGAAAGATCCCAAGCTGAGTTTCCCTGCGCCCATCCGCATCAACGGTCGCCGTTACTGGCGTCTGACTGAGCTTCAGAGCTTTGAACTTCGTCAGTCCTCGCAGCGGGAGGCCGCGTAACGCTTATGGCTATGAACGTCGAAGCCCGCGCGGCGGTGGCACGCCGGCGGGCCTCGGAAAGTGTCTGCGTAGCGGCTGACCTCTCCGAAGTAGCGCAAATTGCCTCGCAAATCCAGATCCGGCGTATCCTTAGCCGGGTCGATTTCAGCCCCGAACTGGCTCGCGTCGCTGCGGAGCTGGCGTTCGCCACAATCGGGAGGCGTGCATGAGCGCCCCCACCCCCACGCTCCAACCGGGCGATAAGTTCGGGCCCTGGGCCGACGGGCTGAGCACGGCCGAGCGGCGCGCACGGCTCAGGTGCTTGCGAGCCATCGTGCACCTCGTCTGCGGCACTCACGGCGCCGATCTGGCCGCGACGCTTGAGCAGGCGGAATACGATGCGGAAGCTCTCCGGCGCTCTGTCGATGAATTGGGGCGGCTCGCCTCTCTGGATCGCCGGAAGGTGCTGATGACATTCGCGATGCTGCACCGCCGGTCCGCGCAGAACCGTGGGAGCGAGCCATGAACGCGCCCCTCCGGAACACCGATCACATCGCCCACGGCAGCCCCGAGATGCTGCGCGAGAGCGCGGCAGAGTGCTTGAGTATGGTCAACTTCTACACCGGCATGGCCGTCGACTACGCGGCTGCCACCGATGATGTTGGGCTCAACTATGCGACCCGCCAAGCCGTCGCCGCTATGCGCCAAGCCATCGGCATCCTAGGGGTGCTTCGTGCCACGCAGGAGGCCCGGCGATGACTGCGGCTTTCCAAGTAGAGGCTCCTTCCCTGCCGGCGGCGCTCGCGCCCATGATGGCTGAGCGCCGGTGGCTGGTGTGGAAGTGGGAGCCCGATCCGAAGTCGGGCAAGCCGACGAAGGTGCCCTACCGTGCCGGTGCGCCGGACCGCCGCGCTGCCAGTGATAGCCCTGCTACATGGGGAGACTTCGCTGGTGCAGCGCGGGCCGTAGCCGAGGGCAACGCGGACGGCATTGGCTACGCCCTGATGGGAAGCGAGATCGCGGCCTTCGATCTGGACGACTGCCGCGATCCCGCGACCGGCCGCATCGACCGGTGGGCCCTCGACCTTATCGAGCGAGCCGGCAGCTACGTCGAGGTGACCGTCAGCGGCAGCGGACTGCGCATTCTCGGCCGCGCCGGTGGTGATCACATCCACCGTAACCAGGCGGTGCCGAATTCGGACGGCGCAAGGCTTGAGACGTACCGCCGGGCTAAGCGGTTCATAGTCGTCACCGGCAACGTGCTTGAGGAAGCATCCGGCGAGCTGGCAGATATCGACACTCTGATTGACGAGATGGTGTCGAGCCTCGACGCCTCGGCGAAGGCCGAGAAGGAGCGGCAGCGGGCGGAGCGTGACCGTGAGCAGCGCCAACAAAGGACGCAGAACAGCGCCGGTTACGATCACTGGTTCGAGCGATCTGAGGGGCTGCCGCGCGAGCTGGAGAAGCTGATCCGGTATGGCGCCCCCGAAACCGAGCGCAGCGACCAGTTCCACCATGTCGTCGGATGGCTGAAAGACCGCGGTTGGTCAGCCGGCGAAATCGAGGTCAAACTTGCAGCTCACCCGGACGGCATCGCCGAGAAGTACCAGGGGCGGCTTTGGCGCGAGGTGGAGCGATCGTTCGGCAAGACCGATGGACCGCGCGAGCGCGCCCAGTTCGGCGAGCGCCGAGAGGCGCGCCACGGCGGCGCACGTCAGGCTGAGCCGCCACAGCCAATCGAACTCCATTGGCACGGTGAGGCCGACCCGAACGCCGATCGGGCGTGGCTGATACGTCACCTCGTATTCGAGACCGGCAAGGGGCTGGTGGCGGGACAGTGGGGTGCCGGGAAGACCTTCGGCGTGCTCGATATGAGCGGGTCCGTGATGACCGGCGAGCCGTTCGCCGGCCGTAAGGTGATGCGCACCGGCGGCGTGCTGTTCATTGCGCCGGAGGGTGCCTTCGAGATCCCGGTTCGACTCCGGGGCGTCGTTGAGGGCAAGCTGCGGGGCGCTTCGATGGCTCGGGCTGCCGCGGGCGGTTCCCCGATCGATCCGGACAACCTGCCGTTCGTGTGGATCGAGGAATGCCCGCCGCTTACCAAGGCCGGCAGCCTCGACCGGCTGATTGCAACCGCAAAGACCGCCGCGGCTGAGATGGACCGCCGGTTCGGTGTGCCCATCGTTCTGGTGGTGATCGACACCGTGGCTGCCGGTGCCGGGTTCGAGGACGAGAACAGCGCATCCGAGACGCAGAAGGTGATGGACGCCATGGGGGCGCTAAGCCGGGAAACCGGCGCGTTCGTCCTCGGTGTCGATCACTTCGGCAAGGTGTCAGAGACGGGTACCCGCGGATCGTCGGCAAAGGAGGCAGCAGCCGATGTGGTGCTCGCGATGCTGGCGACCCGCAGCGAGGCTGGGGAGATCAGCAATACCCGTATGGCGGTGCGCAAAGTCCGCGGCGCCCGGAGCGGGTATGAGATCCCGTACAACCTGGAAGTCGTCACCCTCGGCGTCGACCAGGACGACGAGCCGGTAACGACGTGCATCGTCACGTGGCAGACGCAGGCGGAGCAGGCCCCGCAGCCGACGAAGGCGAAGGAACGATGGCCGCAGTCCTTGCGCGTGTTCCGGACAGCCTTGAGCACGGTGCTGATCGATGACGGTAAGGATGCTTGGCCGTTCGGCAGCGAGGGGCCGAAGGTGCTCGCCGCTCGCGTCAGCGCCCTGAGGGATGAGTTCTGCCGCGCCTACCCGGTGTCGGGCGAGACCGCCGAGAAGCAGGCTGATGCCAAGCGCAAGGGGTTCGCTCGTGCGCTCAAGGCCGCGATGGACCGGGGCCTGATCGCTACCCGTGAAATCGGGGGCGTGGACCACGTCTGGCAGGTCCCGGACGGACAGGAATGACCGCCCCCACGGACACCGGACAAACAGGACACTCTCTTAGAGATCGTGTCCTGTCCGTCCGGTTTGTCCGGTTTCTGGACATCTCGGACATCCGGGACGTTTGTCCGCTTTGTCCGGTTTGTCCGGCACGTCGAGGGCGCCCTGAGAGGTAATTGGCGCGGTCTTCGGCGCCGCTTGGCAGTGCGGATGAATATCGACAGCTTGGTTTTGGCGCGATACGCCCACAGTGGCAAAATGGAGCGCCGTCCAAGTAGCTGAGTTTCGGCGATAGGTCTGAAATCAAGGCCGCTGAGTTCGAGGGCGGCACGGGTTTAATCTCATATCGGGCAGCGCGACCAATGGGCAGCGCCGCTTCATACTTGACACGAGGCGCACGCATTACATAATGCTCAACGAACGTCGAGCAATCCGTAAGGCCCGCCATGGCGACCGGCAATTTCGTCAGCTACAGCAGAGTGAGCACTGCGAAGCAGGGCCGCAGCGGGCTCGGCCTGGAGGCCCAGCGCGAGGCAGTGGCGCGCTACCTCAACGGCGGCCGGTGGAAGCTCGTGGGCGAGTTCGTCGAGGTGGAGTCCGGACGGCGCTCGGACCGGCCTGAGCTTGCCAAGGCCGTCGCCGTCTGCCGGCTCTACGGCGCCCGGCTCATCGTCGCGAAGCTGGACCGCCTGTCCCGCGACCCGGGGTTCCTTCGCGATCTGGAGCGCTCAGGCATCGACTTCGTGGCCGCCGACATGCCGGACGCCAACCGCCTCACGGTGGGCATCATGGCGCTTGTGGCGGAGCAGGAGCGGGAGGCCATCTCCGCCCGCACGAAGGCCGCTCTGCAGGCCGCTAAGGCCCGCGGGAAGGTGCTCGGCGGTTACCAGGGGCACAGCTTCACCGACGCAGAACACGAGGCCGCAGCGCGTGCCCGCCGTGCCAAGAGCGAAGCACAGGCCGTCCGGCTCGGCCCTGTGATCGCTGAATTGCAGATTGCGGGCATCACGTCGGCATACGGGCTCGCCAAGGCGCTGAACGAGCGGGGCATCCCTACCCCGCGGGGTAGCACTTGGCAGGCCGTGCAGGTGCAGCGGGTCCTGAAGCAGCTCTGACTGTTATCCAGAGTTATACAATAATACTCTGTGATGTCTATTGATATTGCATCGTTTATTAGGGCTATTGCCCTACTAACCGCTTGCAAGCTGGATTGAGATTGGCGATATAATCCGGCATGCTGTTCAGGCCGCTCATGCGGTCACTACATCCGCGGGCCGTTTCCTTGAGGGTGCCGCGCCCCATCCGACAACGGTAACTTCGGCTCCGCGGCCTGCACTTGCATCGAGGGCGGTCAAGCCGAGGAAGGGCGCACCGATCTTCTGGAGCTACGACGTTGCCCACCTCGGTTCATCACCGGAACGCACTCTCCAACGGCTCGCGGCTTCACGTGCGTCACGTCGATGCTCGCACGGAGGAGGGGAGGCGGCTTGCCGACCTCATCCACGACCTGACCGAGGAGCGTGGCGGCCCGAAGGCCGTCACCATCGTGCAGCAGCAGGCTATCCGCCGCTACGCTCAGCTCGCAGTCGAGTGCGAGAGCCTGGAGGCGGACCGTGCCGCCGGCAAGCCGATCGATGCCGAAGGCTACGGCCAACTCGCTGACCGGATGGACAGGCAGTCCCGCCGCATGGGGCCGGTCAAGTCGAGCCGAGCGCTGAGCGCCCGCGAGATTGCCGCCGCCAGGAGGAAGCCCTGATGAAGCGCCTGCTGACGATGCGCGACGCCATCGAAGACCCGGACGTGTTTGGCACCATCCTGTCGGGGGAGAGTTGGGACGCATGGCGAGCGCTTCTCATCGCGTCGCAGGGCGAGCCGCTGACCAACGACGAACGCGCCATCTTCACCACCCTCACCGGACGCGACAGGGAGCCCGTGGAGCCCGTCGAGGAGCTTTGGGCCATCGTGGGCCGGCGCGGCGGCAAAACCCGCGCTATGAGCGTCCTGGCGGCCTATTTCGCGGTGCTGGTTGACTGGTCCGAGGTGCTGGCGCCCGGTGAGCGCGGATCGCTCCCCCTCATGGCCGCGTCCACCTACCAGGCCACCAAGGCGTTCAGCTACATCGGCGGAATCTTCGAGCACGTTCCGGCCTTCCGGGATCACGAGATCAACCGCACGTCCGAGATGCTGAGCACGAACACGGGCGTGGACATCGAAGTCCGCCCGGCCAACTTCCGCACGGCCCGCGGCGGCACCCTAGTGGCCGCGCTCTGCGATGAGCTTGCCTTCTGGCGCAACGAGAACAGCAAGAACCCGGACAAGGAGATCCTGGACGCGCTCCGGCCCGGTCTCGGCACGACCGGCGGCCCGCTCATCATCATCAGCAGCCCCTACGCCAAGCGAGGCGAACTGTACGGGGCCTATCGCAAGGACTTCGGCCAGAAGGGCGACCCGGCGGTGCTGATCGCAAAGGCGCCGAGCCGCACCCTCAACCCGAAGCTATCAGAGAAGGTCGTCGCCCGCGCCTATGAGCGCGACTCGGCGTCCGCCAAGGCAGAGTACGGCGCCGAGTTCAGGGAGGATCTGGAAGACTTCGTATCGAGCGAGGTTGTAGACGCCTGCACCGCCTCCGGTGTGAGCGAGCTTCCGGCCGGCGAGCGGGTCAAATACTTCGCCTTTGTCGATCCGGCTGGCGGCTCCGGCCAGGACAGCATGACGCTTGCCATAGCACACGACGAGAAGGGCACTATCGTGGTCGACCGGGTGCTAGAGAAGGCGCCGCCGTTCTCGCCAGAGGCCACGGTCGAGGAATTCGCCCTGGTGCTCAAGTCCTACCGGGTCGGCGTGGTCGTGGGCGACCGATGGGGCGGCGAGTGGCCCCGCGAGGCATTCCGCAAGAACAATATTCGCTATGACTTGGCCGAAATGTCCAAGTCAGAGATATATCAGGCTGCACTTCCCCGTCTAAACAGTAAGACCGTCCGACTTCTCGACATCGCAAGGCTCAAGTCGCAACTATGCAATCTTGAGCGCCGCACCTCGCGCGGCAGCCGGGACAGCATCGATCATCCGCCGGGCGAGCACGACGACGTTGCCAACGCCGTGTGCGGGGTGATCGCGCAGCCGCCCCGCGGTTTCCGGTACGGGATGCTCGACGTTGTGGCTCGCAACGAGATGATGACGTGAGCAGGCCTCTCGTGCTCATCCCGTGGGACCGCGACGAGGCAATCACGGTCACCCAAGCCGCCTACATCGCCAAGAAGACGACCGTGACCATGCGCGATTGGGCGGCCAAGCATCACATCGGCCGGCGCGTTGGCGGCGGTTCGTGGATGATTTCGCAACCCGCCTTGCTGATGCTTCTCGACGGTGACGACGCCGCGCTTGCGTCCTACCTCGGCGGCGATCGGTACGGCCCGGCTGTTCGGCCCTATTTCGTCCGTTGTGGGCTGCTGACATAATCGCCGGAATAGACGGAAGCGAAAATATCGAAGATCCTGGCATGGTCACGGCGCGTCTGGCGCCTTTAGTCTACGCAGTGAGCCGGACAATCCGCCCGGCACAATCTGCGGGCTGCAAATGCTTCTCACCGATGCCGCCGAAATCACCGGCACCCGCATGACGCGGGAGGGCTACTTAATCGCTGAGGCGCGGGTCGCCCGGATCGGGACGCAGGACTATGCAGGCGCCGAAGTAGGTCGCCCGGATCGGAGCGCTATCACCCTCTACCGGCCGGCGGAGGAAGTCTTCCGGCGCGACAGCATGGCTAGCTTTGCGCACCGGCCCGTCACGGTCGGGCACCCGCCGGTCGCAGTAGGCGCCCCCAACTGGAAACAGTACGCGGTGGGACAGATCGGCGACGATGTGACCAGGGACGGCGACTTCATCCGCGTCCCGATGATCGTGATGGACGGCGCCGCCATACAGGCCATCCGCAGCGGCACCCGTGAAATCAGCATGGGGTATAGCTCGGATTTAGAATTCCGTGACGGTATAGCGCCGAACGGCAAGCAATACCACGCGGTTCAACGAAACATCCGCATCAACCACGCGGCGATTGTCACCAAAGGGCGTGCCGGCTCTGAGTGCAGGATTGGCGATAGCCTCTCTCCTATCTTTGGCCTTCCACTTACAGGAGTGAAGAAAATGGACATCAACGACGCCTTGGCCGGCTCAAGTCACCCGCGCGCCGCTGAATTCAGGATCAAGGCGATGTATGCCATCGGCGACATTAAGTCAGGCAACCGATCCAGCGTCGAGCAGGGCATTCGCAACTTGCGCGGCATCGCCGGAAATCTCCGCATGTACGCAGATGGCGCCTATGGCGGCGGGATCATCACCGACAGCGCTCGCACTGGCTCCAATCAGGCGGCCGAGTTCATCGACGGTCTCATCATGGACGGTGAGCGGGCGCTGATGGGCGGGGGTATTCGCTGATGGCCGCGAACCTCTCCCTCGTGGAGGCGCAGCCCTCCCTCTCCGATCGCATCGCAGCGGCGCTGACTGAGGCCACGACTTCCGGCGCCGTCTCGAACCTGATGCGGGATGTGGACGCCGAGTTGAGCGCCACCGCCGCCCGCATGTCCCGGGTCGAGGTGCGCGCCCTGGACCCGCTGACCCCGGCCGATGAGGTGGAGCAGGCGCAAGCCGACCTCATCAGCACCACCTTCGCGCAGAAGCGACTCAAGGCGGCCCGGGAACGTCTCGACGCCCGGTTCAAGGCGGTGAAGCGGTCGGAGGACGAGGCGGAAGCCCGCCGGGTCCACGATGCCGTGAAGGCCGAGCTAGACGCCTGCGCCGACCTACTCCGCAGCCGGTACGTCGCCCTCTGCACCGAGTTGGTCGAGATCGTGGAGCGGTGCGAGCGCGCCGACGCCGAACGCCGCAATCGGAAGATTTACGACCTTCACCGGCCGGAGTTTCTCGCCTTCGGTCTGTCGCACAACTATGACCAGTCCATGTTGGCATCCATGCTTCGCCTGCCGGACCTCACGGCTACCGGACGTGTCTTCTGGCCGAAGCCGTGATGTGAGCGAATAAACGCATGGCCGCAGACCTCGCAGCGCTCGGGTTTTCGATCGATAGCAGCCCGATCAACCAAGCCAAGACCGCGCTAGATACGCTTACTCCATCGGCCATACGGGCCGAACAGGCAGCCGCAGGCGTTGGAAGCGGTTTCGACAAAGCCGCGGCTGGTGCCGACAGAGCGCGTGATGCGTTGGGACGGTTCATCGCCAAGGGGGGCGAGGCTACTAAGGGACTGAACGAGAATGCGGCGGCGGCGGCCAAGGCTCAGCAAGCCTACGGTGCGGCCGGTGCGGCGATCGAGCAGATTATTCGGGCGCACGTGCAGTCCGAAGCTGCCCTGGGACGGTGGAATAAGACCGCCGTAGAGGCCGCAGCCGCATCTCAGCTTGCGGCACATCAGGTCCAGAATTTACGGGCGCAGTTCATTGACGTTGGCGTGTCGCTACAAGGTGGCATGAACCCGTTGACCGTGCTCATGCAACAGGGCCCGCAGATCGCGCAGGTCTTCGGCCCTGGCGTCGGCGTTCGCGGCATACTCGGCGGGGTAGTGACAGAGGTTCAACGGCTTGTGCCATTGTCTCTCGGCATCGCCGCAGGGGTGGTCGGCGGTATCGGGGCGATCGGTAAGGCGTACCTCGAATTTGACGCGAGCCAGAAAGCCGTCGCTGTCGGGCTCACCGGCCTGGGTCGGCAGAGCGGTATCGCGGCAGAGGAATTCGAGAAGATCGGCCGAGCGAGCACCCTGGCGACCGACAGCGCCACGCGGTACGCGACCGCATTCGCCAGCACCGGCAACGCGACCCGCGAGACCCTGGCGACCGCCCTCAGCAGCACCCGGGACTTCGCGACCACCTTCGGCACGAACTTCGACGAGGCCGCGAAGATCCAGCAGGAGTTCTTCACGGACGGATCGGCGGCCTATGACAAGTATGCCGCCCGCCTCGGCACCTACAGCGCTACCACCAGCCGCCTCTTGCAGGATATGCAGAAGCAGGGGCGCGGCGGCGATGTCGTTCGGATGGCTTTGGACGAGATCAACCCGCGCCTTGCGAAGTACAACGATCTTGCAAGCTATGGCAGCAAGGCGACAAACTTCTTAAGCGATCAGTGGTCTAATTTCTGGTCCAACGTCAATCGGGGCGCCGGTGTCGCAATGGGCGACCCGCGACTCAACGTTACGCCGCAGCAGAGTGCTACCGCGGCCCTTGAGGGCGAGCTTGCGCGCCTGCGGAACGATCAAGAGCGGGCTGCGACGGTCGTTGTTGCGCAGAGCCGTGCGAACCGCCTCTTAGAAGTGAACCCGGTTGAGCGGCAGGTAAGGCAAAGTCAGACCGAAGCCGGTCTCGGCCAGGGCGACAAGTACCAGAGCATTGACGAGCGGTTCGCGGGCGTGTTCGGCACGGCCAGCCGCCCCGATCTAGGTTCTTACAGGAAAGAATTGGATCAGCGGCCGAACACGCCGTATTTCAACAACCAGACCCTCAAGGATGTGGCCGAGCGCGCCGAGCGCACGATGATCGCCACCCCTGACGAGCTTAGGGCGCAGGTTCGGCGCGGCGTCACGCAGTCAAACGACATCACGCAGGCCCGCGCCCTCAACGATGTGTCGGAGCAGTCTACCCGCACACAGCAGGCGCAGGCGCAGGCCCTCGGCAAGAGTGCCGGCGAGGCGGAGCGGCTGACGACCCGCGCCAACCTTCTGAACCGCGCCACGGCTGACGGCATCCCGTTGAACGATGCGAACCGGCGCAGGATTGACGAAGTGTCGGCGGCGATCGGCCGGCAGCAGCAAGCCTACGTCGAGGCTGCGGCCTCCCGGGAGGTGCTGTTCCAGCGGTTGCAACTCAGCCGGACGCCGCAAGAGCAGATCGTCAGCGCTCAGGTCCGGCAGGTCTACGGCGACAACGCCGATAGCCCCGGCGCGCGGGCACTGGCGGAGCAGATCCGGCTCAACTCGTCCATCCGCGACACGCAAGCGGCGTGGTCGTCCCTGGCGCAGATGGGAAGCGGCCTGATTGACCCGCTGCTAGACAGCACACGGTCGTGGAGCAGCGCCGTTGCGGATCTCGCCCGAAACTTCGGCAGGGCGGCCCTACAGGCGGCGCTGTTCGGCCAAGGCCCCTTCGCTGCCCTGGCAGGAACGCAAGGCGCTGGCGCCGGTCCTGGCGGCCTCCTAGGCATGGCGCTCGGGCCGATCGGGGCTGGCGGCAAGAACGGTGGCAGCGGCTTCCTGGGCTTCCTCGGGTTGGGCGGCGATGCCTCCAATGGCCTCGTGACCGGCGACGCCGCCGATTGGTTCGCCAACGGCGGCGTCATGACCAACAAGGGCGCCCTGCCGCTCAATCGGTACGCCATGGGTGGCGTCGCGAACTCGCCCCAGGTTGCGATCTTCGGCGAGGGGCGCGGCCCGGAAGCTTACGTTCCGTTGCCGGATGGCCGCAGCATCCCGGTCAGCATGAAGGGCACCGCGGCAAACCAAAATGCCCTGGCCTCGATGACAGACGCTCGGTCCTACAGCTTCGATCTTCGTGGCTCGACCCTCACCGAGGCGCAGGTTCAGGTCGCGTTGACCCGCGCCATCGCTGCCAATAACCAGGAGCGTGACCGGACCCAATTCGAGCGGTCCGAGGCATTCCGACGGATGGCTGGCTGATGGCAAGCCCGCTTGATGAAGCCCGCCAGGAGGGCATTACCGCCGGACGCGAATGGTTCGACGCCATCGTAAAGCCGCACCTGCTCCGACTCTCCGCCAGCGAGGATCAGGCTGTCTTTGCCGAAATGGAGGCCGCGGTCGAGAAGGAGATCCCGCGGCGCGTCGATGCCTGCGGTCAGGATCTCCTGCGATCTGGGATCTTGCGCGAGAAAGTCGAGGCATGGGCACAAGGCGTCGCTTTCGGCGCGGGCTTTCGTGCGAAGGAATTGGCGGCACAAAGCTCGGCCGCCAACGATTGAGGCTGGATGAGTGCGCGGCAGAAAATTCGTGTTGCCCCGGAATGGGAGCCGGCGGCCAAGCTTGCCACACCGAAAAGTAACTTGCGGCGCGCAGCGTCCCGACCATATCCTCGTGGAATGATCGGCTTTGACCCCATGGCCAGCGAGCGACACCCCCGCTCCTACAAGATCGTGGTGTTCTTCGAACGCCGCGAGGACGGCGGCTTGCGCGCCTGGAGCGAACAGGTGCCTGGCTTCCTCCTGTCGCATCGCAGCGCCGATGCCGTCCTATCCGACGTGCAGCCGGCCCTTGAGGGCATTCTATCCGCTCAACTCGGCTACGAGATCAAGACGACTCCGCTGCACGACATTAAGGATGCTCTGACGGACTGCGGCGTTCTAGAACCGTCGCCCGAGCATATCCCCGACCACGTCGAGTACGCCGCCCTAGCTGCCTAAATGATCCTTCGCTACCTGCCGCGCCCCCAATGGGAGGCGAAGCTTCGAAGCGCAGGATGTGCGCCCCTTGAAGGGAAGGGGCCGCTCAACACGGCCGAGTGGTGGAAAGGGCCTCGCGGCGTGTTCACGGTGCCTACTGAGGACGACGGAACTTGCGACTTCTGGGCGATCCAGCGCCTTGCGGATTGGCACGCGGGCCGGCTGTTTCAGCCGCCTGATTAAGCTCAAAGATCAATGCGGCGGGGCCTGCCCCCAGCACTCGCTTACCCGCCTCCACCGCCGGCGATCTAGGCTTAAGCTACAGCACCAACGGGCCGATGCAGACTATGGTCAAAGACCGCTAGCGCCGCCGCGAGCAGCCAGCTCTCGATAAATCAGCACACAATCATTGCCGTTAGGAACAAATCGGACAACATTGTTGCTTTTGCGATCATCCCATTTGTAGGCGCCGAACCGCCGCGGCTCTGGATCAGACTCCCCATATTTTGAAATCAGGGTTCTCTCAATCGAAGGACAGTCGGTACCATCTACCGGATGAAGTGCTACGATTGCGAGGCCCTTGCTCCCTTGGAACTCAAAATGTGCGTTAAACGCAAATGGTCCAGACTGGAAAGGCGCCGCTAGCTCGACTTGATAAGTTTCATTGCTATATTTTGAGGAGTAGGGCTGAGCTTTCCCTTTAGAGGCTTTTGCAACTTGCGCTACGCTCATTCCCCATTTTGTGTACTGCCAATCCGCTTTTGCGGAACTAGCGCTCATCGCGCATGTAATAGACAGTAGAAAAATGGTTCGCATGATCAGCCTCTAAATCTTAAGCATGTATGCTCAGGCTTATGCTATGCCCTGAGCCACTGCCAAGTTATTTCAAATAGCCCTTCGCCTTCAGATGCTCCGCCAGCGCCTCGCGGATCGCCTCTGGCCGCGAGGGTTTCGGATCTGGCTGGTCTGCGATCCAGGCGTCGAGAGATGCGTCGAGCTCGGGATAGAGCCGCAGGCCGATGGCCTTGCCGATCCCGGTTGGCGGGCGACCCCGTGGTTTTCTGCTATCGGCTATTGACATGTGGTTTGATGATAGCAGAAATGTGCGAGCCGGCCAAGAGCTTGCACCCTCCTGGCCGGCCCTAACCACACACGTCCTTGGAGCGACGTCCCATGGCTACCCGTCATTCTACAGCACCGGCCCGCGCCGGTGAACGCTCCCGCTTGTCCTCCACACAGGTCGGACCCGTCACGATCGCGCTCCGCACCATGCGGCAGCCCGAGCCAGAAGCTCCCGCCCTGGTGGCCTTGCGCCAGGGCCTTGAGACTTTCTTCGCCGATGCCGGCTTGGCCACCGATCTGTCCGTCCAGATGGACGTGGAGCGTCACCGCATCCACGAGCTGCGCGAGGCGATTGCAGACCGCATCGAGGCCGACATCGCCTTGCTCGACGCCCTCGACGGCGACTCCGATCTTGAAGACGGTTGCGACGCGGAGTTGAGCCTGTGCGGCACGTTCGTGTCGTCGCCGAGCCCGGAGGACCGGGAGGACGCCGGCGACAACGGCATCGGCGATGCGGACGGGCTGCAAGAGCAGTTGATCCGCTACAAGCGCCTCTGCCGCGCGCTCCGGGGTGAGGAGGCGCGTCATGGCTGAGCGCCGCACCTCTCGCCGCGCGATCCTCGCCGGTCTCGCCGCCTCGACGGTGCCCGCCGGCATCGGCCTCGCTAACCCGGGGTCGGGTGCAGTCGCTTCCCCGGATGCCGCGTTGCTCGCCATCGCGCCCGCGCTCCTGCCCTTGCTGGAACGGGCGGAGGCTATGGGGCCGCAAATCGCGTGCCTTTACGAAGAGGCTGACGAAGCTCGGCAAGGTGTAGGCGTTCTGATAAATTACGCCGCAGCACAAGTCGCCTTTAACGAAGCAAGCGATCGCAACGGCTATGGTCGTCTATGGCAGGAGCGCGCTGATATTCTGGATCGGGCGGAAGAGATAATCTTGCCCTTCCTACTCGAACCCCCGCAGACCCTTGACGGTTTGTTGCTCAAGGCGCGGTTCGCGGCTGCAATGGACTTCGATTGGGTGGTTCAAGATGACGTTGCGAAGCTGATCGCGCAGCGGTGGGGCGTGGAGGTGTCGTTATGAGCATCTCAGTCGGGAACACAGAAGCACCTACCCTCGACGATCTCGCCTCTGATGCCCTGAATCTGCGCAACGCCGCCGTAGTGACCCGTATAATCCTGGAGCATTGCCTTGCGGTGCCGCATGGTACTGCATACGGAACTTACAAAACCTTCAATCTGCTTCCACAACAGATCGAAGCTGTTTTCTATTCTATGGGCCATCTAGAGGATATGTGCAGGGATCTTGCCGCCGCAATGGCGAGATACCAGTTGGCGGGAATGCCGAGATGAGCTTCTTCCGGCTCATTCGCGCCCGATGGCTGATGCGAGGCGCCCGCGCCGACTTCGATCGTTCGGAGCGGCACCGGGAGATCGCGCGAGCCTACTGCAACCGGGCTACCGCCCGCCTCGACGTGGCTGACGCCATCCTAGTCGAGCAACGCACCGCCCTGACGCATCGCGTCTGACAGCCGGTCCGGAGGTTTGCCGCGCCCCCCTACCGGCCGCTGGCGGACTCTATGACCCTGGGGAAGTCAGAACGAGGCTGCCTGAGGCATCTTGAACCATCAGGGCCGGGGTGCGCTGTTACCCGTGGCGTTACCCCGGCCCTCGACCGCAAACCCTGATATTGAGCTAAGTGCTGGTGCGGACGGCGGGACTCGAACCCGCACGACCAGAGGTCGCAAGATTTTAAGTCTCGTGCGTCTACCGATTCCGCCACGTCCGCGCGGGCGATGCCCAGCCGGTCTGGGGTAGCCGGGGGCGGGGCGCAGATCAAGGCCCTGTCAGGCGGAACCCAGGGCCCCGAACGCGGGTTCGTGGGAGTCTAGGTTTGGCTCGAAGGCTGACTCATCCGGCGGGGTTGAGGAGCCACGCGGATGAGCTTGACGATTCTGGAGCGCCTGCCGAAGTCGCGGGCGGACGCCCGGGCGGGACCCACCTCGCCGTCCTGCGTCGCTTTCGGCCCTACCACCACGGCGAGCCGGGCGGACGCGGGCTGACGATCCTGACGAACCGGATCAATTCAGCGCTGTTCTCGGCCGCCTTCACCGGCTGGGTGCGCGAGACCCGGCCGGGGCGGCGGCACGACGGCGTCAGAGGCCGGAGACATGACTGCCCCTGAATCGATTGGCACGAGCCGAGGCTCGCGACTCCGTGCGAAACGGGGGCCGTCCATCCATGACCCGGAGGGTTGGAAAGGCGCGAGAGCGACGATCTCAGAGGGTCTGTCGACGACGCTGTCTCACCGCAACGCGATCGCCAGCAACGACCCGGCGATCACCCACAAGGCCAGGGTCGACCACACCACGCGCCTGGTCTCGACACGGATGCGGCGCTCCAGGCGGGACGCCTCGCGCGGGCCGTCCTCGTCGAGGCGCACCAGCACGCGCTTCATCCGCTGGGCGAGGTCGGGCACGTCCGCCACCACGTCGGCCAGGGTCAGCACCGCGCGGCGGGCCTGGTCGGCTCGGCCGATCGGTCCGAGGTTGCGGCCGAGCCAGGCGCGCACCACCGGCTCGGCGGTGGTCCACATGTCGAGGCGCGGATCGAGCGAGCGGGCGACGCCCTCGACCACCACCATGGTCTTCTGGAGCATCACCAGCTCGGTGCGGGTGCTCATGTCGAAGAGCGCGGTGACGTCGAAGAGGAGCGTCAGCACCTTCGCCATCGAGATCTCGTCGGCCCGGCGCTGGTGGATCGGCTCCCCGATCGCCCGGATGGCTTGGGCGAAATCGTCGACGGAATGGTGCGACGGGACGTAGCCGGCCTCGAAATGCACCTCCGCCACCCGGCGGTAGTCGCGCAGGATGAAGCCGAGGAGGATCTCCGCCAGGAAGCGGCGCTCCTTCAGCCCGAGCCGGCCCATGATGCCGAAATCGACCGCCACGAGCCGCCCGGCCGGATCGACGAACAGGTTGCCGGGATGCATGTCGGCGTGGAAGAAACCGTCCCGGATCGCATGGCGCAGGAAGGACTGGATCACGGTCCGGCCCAAAGCCGCCACGTCATGGCCGGCCTCGACGATGGCTTGCCGGTCGTTGAGGCGGATGCCGTCGATCCACTCGCTCGCCAGCACGTCGCGCCCGGTCAGCTCCCAGACCGGTTGCGGCACCCGGAATTCGGGGTCGTCCTTGATGTTCTCGGCCAGTTCCGAGAGGGCGGCGGCTTCGAGCCGCAGGTCCATCTCCATGGCGACCGAGCGGGCGAGCGTCTCCACCACCTCGCGCGGGCGCAGGCGCTCGGCCTCGGGTCGCAGAGCCTCGACCACCCGGGCCATGAAGCGCATCGCCTGGATGTCGCGGGTGAAGCGCTCGCGCACGCCGGGCCGCATGACCTTGACGGCGACGACCCGCTCGGTGCCGTCGGCCTCGACGAGATGCGCCTTGTGGACCTGGGCGATCGAGGCGGCGGCGATCGGCTCGCTGAATGCGGTGAACAACTCGGAGAGCGGCTTGCCGAGGGTCGATTCGAGGATCGCGACCGCCACGTCCTGCGGGAAGGGCGGCACCCGGTCCTGCAACCGCTCCAGGTCGCGGGCCGCCGCCATGCCGACGATGTCGGGCCGGGTCGCCAGGAACTGGCCGAACTTGACGTAGGACGGCCCGAGGCGCGTCAGCGCCGCGGGCAGGCGGCCGGGGCCGAGGCCCGGGCGTTCGAGCTTGCGGCCGAGCCGCAGGACGACGCGCAGATGGGGCGGGAGCGCGGCTTCATCGACGAAGGACAGGCCGCCCTCGCGGGCCATCACCCAGCCGACATGGATGCCCCGCGCGAGGTGGGCGACGAGGCTCAGCACGGGCGAGGTCTCACGCGAGCTTCCAGCCGGAATGGATGGCGCAGATCCCGCCCGAGAGCGGCCGATGGGTGACGTGGCCGAAGCCGGCCTCCTCGATCATCCGGGCGAAGCTCCCGGCCGTGGGGAAGCGGCGGATCGACTCGACGAGGTACTGGTAGGATTCCTTGTCGCCGGCGACCAGCGCGCCGAGGCGCGGGATCACCTTGAACGAATAGGCCTCGTAGATCCTGTCGAGCCCCGGCACGTCGACATGAGAGAATTCGAGGCACAGGAAACGCCCGCCGACCTTGAGCACCCGGTGGGCCTCGGCCAGGGCCAGCTCGATCCGCGGCACGTTCCGGATGCCGAAGGCGATCGTATAGGCGTCGAAGGTGTCCGACGGCAGCGGCAGCGACTCGGCATTGCCGGCCACGAAATCAATGCGGGAGCCGTAAGCGTGCCCGGCGCGCTCGCGGCCGACGCCGAGCATCGCCTCGTTGATGTCGAGGACCGTGACCTTCGTGTCGGGGCCGCCGGCCTCCAGCGTGCGGAACGCAATGTCGCCGGTGCCGCCGGCGACATCCAGCAGCCGGAACGGCCGGGTGCGCGAGGGGCGTAAGCTCGACACGAAGGCGCTCTTCCACGCCCGGTGCAGGCCCCCCGACATCAGGTCGTTCATCAGGTCGTAGCGCTTGGCCACCGAGCGGAAGACCTCGTTGACGCGGTCCTGCTTCTCCGCGAGCCTGACGCGCTCGAAGCCGAAATCGGTGCTGGTCTCGTCGCCGGCCATGCCTTCAGGTCCCCTGTCGTGGCGCCTGCATAGCGAAGCCGGGGGGAAAGCACCATCTGGACCCGCATCTTCGCGGGGTACGCTTCGTCGCGCCCGCCCCATCCTCAGGGACGAGAGATGCCCGAACTGCCCGAAGTCGAGACCGTGCGCCGCGGACTGGAGCCCGCCCTGGTCGGCGCCCGCTTCACCGAGGTCGTGCTGAACCGGCCGAACCTGCGCTTCCCCTTCCCGCCGCGTTTCGCTGCCCGTGTGAAGGGCCAGGCGGTTACGTCCCTGTCGCGGCGCGCCAAGTACCTCGTTGCCGACCTCTCCTCCGGCGAGGCGCTCATCATGCATCTCGGCATGAGCGGGCGCTTCGACGTGCAGCTGCCCGACGGCCGCACCGTCTCGCCCGGCGACTTCTACCTCGAGGGCGCGCAGGGGCAGGCGAAGCACGACCACGTCGACTTTCAGCTCTCGAACGGGGCCCGGGTCGTCTATAACGACGCCCGCCGCTTCGGCTTCATGGACCTGGTGCCGTCCGCCGACCTCGCCACCTGCCGCCACTTCGCCGGCATGGGGATCGAGCCCCTGGGCAACGCACTCTCGGGCGAGACGATCGCGCGGCTGTTCGCGGGCAAGCGCACGCCGCTCAAGGCCGCGCTCCTCGACCAGCGGCTGATCGCGGGCCTCGGCAACATCTATGTCTGCGAGGCGCTGCACCGGGCGGGTCTCCACCCGGAGGCCCCGGCCGGATCGCTCGCGGATGCCGCCGGCCGCCCGACCGCGAAGGCCAAGCGCCTCGCCGTCGTGATCCGCGACGTGCTGACCGAGGCGGTAGCGGCGGGCGGCTCGACCCTGCGCGACTACGTCCAGACCGACGGCAGCCAGGGCGCCTTCCAGCACGCCTTCCGGGTCTACGACCGGGAGGGGCTGAGCTGCACGGTGAAGGGCTGCCGTGGGGTGGTGCGGCGGCTGGTGCAGTCGGGGCGGTCGACGTTTTATTGTGAGGTGTGCCAGCCGAGGTGAGGGGGCGGCCAGCGATGTCCGATCTCCTCGACCACAGCCTCCTCCCTATCGCGGACGACGCCCGGACCTAAGCCGATTTCGCCGAAGTGGTCACCGGTTCGGCGGCAAAAATCTGCGATCAAACAAGAACCTAGGCCGACGAAGCGTTGGCCTGCCAACGCCAGTCTGCTGAGTGGGAGACCTCCGGCCGCCTGGATGGCAGCCGGGGGAGCCTCGTCCGGAGACACACCTTCACCGCGAATCTGCGGCTCGCGGCACTCCCTGAACGGGAGCGGAGCCCTCTCCCCGCCCGCGATGAGAAGGACGAACCCGCGTGTGTCCATGACGCCGAGCCGTCTCGGTGCAGGCCGCGAACGCTTCCAACCCGCCCCGCGATCAGGCCGGAATCGTGCTCACACCGTCCGCCCTCCATCGATCGGCATCTCCACCCCCGTAATGAACTCCGCCTCGTCCGAGGCCAGGAACAACGCCACGTTGGCGATGTCGGAGGCCCGCGACATCCGGCCCAGCGGGATCGTGGCGACGAACTTCGCCCGGTTCTCCGGCGTGTCGGGCACGCCCATGAAGGCTTCGAGCAGGCCGGTCTCGCCCATCACCGGGCAGAGCGCGTTGACGCGGATCTTCCACGGCGCCAGCTCGACGGCGAGCGACTTCGACATCAGGTTCACCGCCCCCTTCGAGGCGTTGTACCAGGTCAGGCCGGGACGGGGCCGGATGCCGGCGGTCGAACCGACATTGAGGATCACGCCGCCGCCATTGTCGCGCATCGCCGGGGCCAGCGCCCGGACGAAGTGGAAGATCGACTTCACGTTGACCCGGAAGACCCGGTCGAAGGCGTCCTCGTCCACCTCCATCAGCGGCTGGTTGCGGTGGGTGGTGCCGGCATTGTTGACCAGGATGTGCGGCGTGCCGAACGCCTCGGTGGTGCGCCGCACCGCCGCCTCGACATCGAGCGCGCTGCCGACATCCGCCGCGATGGCGATGGCGGATTCACCGATCTCACCCGCCACCCGCTCGGCCGCGTCGCCGCGCAAATCGAGCACCGCGACCTTGGCGCCTTCCTGGGCATAGCGCTTGGCGATGCCCTCGCCGAAGCCGCCGCCGGCGCCGGTGACGATCGCGATCTTGCCGTCGAGCCTCATGGAAAACACTCCTTGTTACGTCAGGCGGCCGAAATCTCGCCGCGCTCGATCTGGATGGTGGTGTCGACGAGCGCCCGCAGCAGGTCGGGGCTGCTCTCGGTGATCAGGATCGCGACGTCGGGGAGCGCGGCCCGCAGGCGGGCGAGGGCCTCGGCGTAGCGAAGGGCGAGCGCCGGGGCGAGGCCCTGGAACGGCTCGTCGAGGAGCACCGCGCGGGTGCCGACCATCAGGGCGCGACCGAGCGCCACCATCTTGCCCTGGCCGCCCGACAGGCCCGCCGCCTTGCGGGGGGCGAAGTCCTTCAGTTCCGGCAGCAGCGCGTAGACGGCCTCCAGCCGCCGCGACACCTCGGCCTTCGGCAGGCCCAGCACCTGGGCCGGCAGCAGCAGGTTGTCCTGCACCGTGAAGCTGCCGAACAGCTTGCGCTCCTCCGGAGCGTAGCCGATGCCGAGCCGCGCCCGGTGATGGGCCGGAACGGTCCCGGCCTCCCGCCCGTCGAGCACGAGCCGGCCGGCCTGGAGGGGCAGGAGCCCCATCAGGGCGCGCAAGGTCGTGGTCTTGCCGGCGCCGTTGCGGCCGATCAGCGCCACGCGCCCGCCGGGCGGCACATCGAGCGAGACCCCGCGCAGCACCGGCGCCCCGGCGATCGCCACCGCCGCCCCCTCAAGCCGCAGCATGGGCGCCTCCTGCCGGTGCGATGCCGATCACCGTGCGCTGCACCTCCGGATCGTTGAGGATCCGGGCGGGAGGCCCGAGCGCCGCGATCCTGCCCTGGCCCCAGACCGCGACCCGGTCGGCGAAGCGCCCGACCACCTCCATGTCGTGCTCCACGAAGACCGCCGTCACGCCCGCCTCGCGCAGGACCCGCACCAGGGTCTCGACGATCGCCATCTTCTCGGCCGCCGCGACGCCGCTCGTCGGCTCGTCCATCAGGAGGAGGCGGGGGCGCAAAGCCACCGCCATGGCGATGTCGACGAGCTTGCGGGCGCCCTCGTTGAGGGCGTCGGCCCGCATCTCGGCGATGCGCGACAGGCCGAAGCGCCCGATCAGCTCGGCCGCCTCGTCGCGGAAGCGCGGGCGCAGCAGGGGAGTCAGCACCGACCACACGCCCTCGCGGGCCGCGACCGCGAGGGCCACGTTCTGCAACACGCTGTGCTCGGTGAAGAGCTGCGGCAGCTGGAAGCTGCGGGCGACGCCGAGCCCGACGATGCGCCGCGGCGACAGGCCGAGGATCGGCCGGCCCTCGAAGGCGATCGAGCCGCCCTGGGGTTTGAGGTAGCCGGTCGTCATGTTGATGAAGGTGGTCTTGCCGGCCCCGTTCGGGCCGATGATCGCCAGGAACTCGCCGGCCTCGACGTCGAGGTCGATCCCGTCCGCCGCCTTGAGGCCGCCGAAGGCGAGGCGCAGGTCACGGGCCTGGAGGAGCGCGGTCATGCGGCCCTCCGGCGTCTCGCGATCATGCCCCAGATGCCGCCCGGCGCGAACACGATGACGCCGAGCAGCACGAGACCCAGCACCAATTGCCAGGCATTGGCGAAGGTCGCCGCCGCATAGACCCGGGTCAGCTCGTAGGCCGCGGCCCCGAGGAACGGCCCCAGGACGCTCCCGGCCCCGCCGAGGATCGCGATGAAGACGAGTTCGCCCGACGTGGTCCAGTAGCTGAGCGCCGGGGTGACGTGGCGGGTGGTGAGCGCGATGATCGCACCGGCAAAGCCCGCCATCACGGCCGAGGCGACGTAGGCCGCGAGGAGCACGCGCTTCGGCGACACGCCCATGAAGTCGAGCCGGGTCTCGCGGGTCTTGATGCCGGCGAGCGCCTCGCCGAGCGGGGAGGCGAGCGCCACCCGCACCAGGCCGCCGCAGGCGAGCGCCAACGCAAGGGCGATGCCCAGCACCGTCCACTCGCCCGCTTCGCCGGCGAGCGGCCGGCCCAGGACCGTGACCGGCGGGAGCCGGATGCCGTCGGCGCCGTGGGTCAGCGCGTAGAACTTTTCCAGCACCGAGTAGAACACCATGCTGAGGGCGAGATTCAGCATGCCGAAGAAGATCTCGCGGTAGCGCACCACGAAGAGCCCGATCAGCAGGCCGAGCAGGCCCGCCAGCACCGCCGCGAGGGGCAGGAGCAGCAGGGCCTCGGGCACGGCCATCGCCCCGAAGGCGACCGTATAGGCGGCGAGCGCGAGGTAGAGCGCGTGGCCGAAGCTGACCTGTCCGGCCCGCAGCAGCAGCAGGATGCCGAGCACCGCCAGCCCCTTGGCGAGGGCGATGGTGAGCACGAAGCGCAGCCACGGCACCGCAAAGGCGAGGACGAGGATCAGCACGGCGCCGGCCAGCGCCAGAAGGGTCTCGGAGCGGCGGGTCATCGCGCGGCGTCTCCTTGAGTGAGAGCGCAGGTCATATCCGCCGGGTCTCCGCCACGCCGAACAGCCCCTGCGGCCGGAACAGCAGCACCGCCACCATGATGGCGTAGGGCACCACCACCTCGAATTCCGGCGCGACATAGACCGCGAAGGATCGGCCGAGGCCGATGAGGAGGGCCGCCACCGCCGCCCCCTCGATCTGGCCGAGGCCCGCCGTCGCCACCACCG
>NZ_LABX01000114.1 GCF_001043915.1 Methylobacterium aquaticum
AGTTCCGGGCGTCGCTTGACACTGGTGGGGCGAGGCAACCTGCTCGCCGCCTTCCTGGTGCCCAAGTGAGCCGGAGAGCGTGGGTGTGAAGAAGTGGATCCCCTTCATCATCGGGGGCCGTCTCCCGTCCTCGACCTCCCCCGAGGCCGAGCAGCTTGCGGCCGTCATGGAGCACAACCTCAAGCTTCTTGGTGCAGCGGGCTCGTCTCGAACGCGAGATATCGCCGAGGTCGAACTGGAAACGCTGCGTGTCGAACTCCTTGAGGCGGAGGCGACGATCGCCTCTCTGGTTGCTGATCTGGACAATGAGCGTGCACACGCCTCCTACCTGGAGGAGCGGCTCGCGGAGTTCGAGGACGCCGCTGAGGTCACTCGACGATCGCGCCCGCCGCTCAGGATCGTGTCCATTGCGCGTGAGACTATGGATCCGGGACCTACGCGGTCGTGAGCGGGATCACCGGTAGGAGCGTCGTCCCAGGATGGAGGCCACGCGCAGATCCCTGACGATCGCCACGTCGATCTGCTCGATCTCGGGGGAAAGATCCGGGCGAAGGGCAGCAGCCTCGGCCAAGCGTGATCGAACCGCCAGCACCGTATGGGGGGATACGCGGGCCGTCGCGCCGCCGCGTCGCCTGAAATCGCGAAGGTAGCTTCGATCCCTCGCGCAGAAGTTCACCGAGAAAGATTGATGCGAGTGGGTCAGGCCGAGAGCGATTACGGCGTCGGCGATCGCGATAATTTGGTGTCCGTAGAGCATGGTTAGGATTGAGCAAGTGGGATTGCATGCGGGATAAATACGTCTGTCAATTTATTTAGGTTGATCATGAAACCAAATTTCAGCATGAACTCTGTTGCAGATACCGCCACCGGCAGTTTCACGTTTACGGGTCCGCGCGACCAGATACTCCTTGATCGAACGCGCGCGTGGTGTGTGCATTTCATCGACAACAACTGGCAATACAGGATCTGCATGGAGGCTGGAACGATCGCGTTCGACTTCGCCGTCCAGGCCGATGCCGATCTTTTCAGGAAGATCACGAAGAGAGCGCCAACCTTGATTACATGCATCTGAAAAAATTCTGAATGAAGAGAGAAATATCTATTGATGCACAAGCGTCAACATGATCTCAATCGCGGTATGTTTAGCCGTTGCTCAAACATGTGCCGCCTTGCCTTCAGAGGCCGCTTTTCGATAATTTCGACCTGAACGGGCGGCCAGCCACTTGCATTCGAGAACTGGCCCGGGACCGAGGAGATTGTGATACAGTGAGCAGAATGACAACGGGGCTTGATAGGTTCACGGTGAAAGGGCGCGAGACCAGCGTCCGCGTGCGCCAGGAGCGAGCCGGACAACGTGCCGCTGCTCTGGCGCCCATCATCGAGGAGATCCGCTCTGGTGGTGCAACCACGTTGCAGGCAACGGCTGATGCGCTGAACGCCCGCGGCATCCGGACTTCTCGTGGTGGATCATGGTCGGCGGTGCAGGTGAGTCGAGTGCTGGCTCGGGTACTGGAACAAAATGCCCGATAGCTGGTTTTCGGTGTGCGCGCCTGCTCTCTCATCTTCTGATCAGTCGGCCGGTGACCAGCGTGATGCGTAGGACCCCGTTCGTCGCGAGCGGCGGGGTCTTCTTCGCTCAGAGCATATCTTCCTCAATTCCTACTCTAAAATTTGTATCAGTAACGATTTCGGAAAATAATCGTGCTTTTCCAAACAGATGGCCTTGAGCCTGCTTACAACCTTTGCGACGCACGATCGCGAGTTGTTCTGGTGTCTCAACACCATCAGCCGTGACCATCATGCCAAGACTATGTCCAAGACTCACGATAGTGCGTAGAATTGCCAGCGCTCCCTTATTATCTGCTGTGGCGAAGAAGGAGCAGTCGATCTTGATCCGATCAAACGGGTATCGGTATAAGTAACTCAATGACGAATATCCTGTTCCGAAATCATCTAGCGTCAGATGCACGCCGAATTCTCGCAAATCGATCAAGTTGTCCTGCACCAGGGTATGGTCATTCAATAAGGCGCTCTCGCTAATTTCCAACTCCAACCGATCCGGTGACAGAGTAGCAGCGGCAGTGGACGCCCGAACGGTGGCGCCGAAACTCGCATGCCGAACCTGGGCAGGAGATACGTTAATGGCGACTCTAAGGTCCTCGGGCAGATCCTGTGCGTCCCGGGTTGCTGTCCGCAGCACCCACTCGCCGAGCGGCACGATCAGGCCCGTTTCCTCAGCCAGCGGCATGAACACACCAGGATCGAGCAGCCCGCGCGTTGGATGCCGCCATCGCACCAGGGCCTCGACTGCAACAACCTCGTTCGAGGTGAGGTCTACAATCGGCTGATAGTACATTTCGAACTCGCCTCGACACAGCGCAGTGCGCAGATCGAGTTCGAGAAGGCGGCGTTCTTCTACCGCCCGGTTCATCGCCGGTTCGAAGAACCGGTGGGTGTTCCGTCCATCATTTTTCGCGCGGTAGAGCGCGAGATCTGCGTGGCGCAACAGACTCTCGGTGTCTTGTCCATGCTCGGGACCGATCGCGATGCCGATGCTGACGCCGATCCCAA
This sequence comes from Methylobacterium aquaticum, assembly GCF_001043915.1. Taxonomy (GTDB): domain Bacteria; phylum Pseudomonadota; class Alphaproteobacteria; order Rhizobiales; family Beijerinckiaceae; genus Methylobacterium; species Methylobacterium aquaticum. Next base: position 2,572 of record NZ_LABX01000114.1, read on the forward strand.
CCTGCTGCCCATCCAGCCATATCGGCTGTCGGACAACCTCAATCAGCCGCTCGGCGAGGCTCTTGACGCCCTCCAGGCGCAGCGCCCCGCCCAGCAGGATCGCGAACTCGTCGCCCCCGAACCGCGCGACCGTGTCCTCGATGCGCAGTGTTGCCCGGAACCGACGTGCAACCTCACAGAGCAGGGCATCGCCCGCGAGGTGGCCGAGGCTGTCATTGACCGCCTTGAAGGCGTCGAGATCAAGAAGCATCAGCACGCAGTGGCCGCGATGGCGACGGATTTCGCCGAGCCGCTGTTCGACGCGCTCGCGGAACAACGCGCGGTTCGGCAGGTCGGTGAGCCCGTCGTGGCGGGCCATGTGAGCAATCCGGGCCTCGGCCTGCTTGCGCTCGGTGACGTCGATGCTGATGCCGATCATCCTGACCGCACGCCAGCCCTGATCGACCGACACGCGCCCCATGCTCATGATCCAGCGGTCGGAGCCGTCTGGCAGAGGGATACGATATTCGATCCTGAACGTCTCGCCCGTCGCGATTGCCCGCTCTGTCTCGACAGCCAGGATCGCGAGGTCGTCGTGGTGGATTGCGGCTGACCACTCGGCCCGCGTCACTGGGGTGGTGCGGTCCTCAGGGAAGTTGAACAGCCGCAGCGCCTCTGGCGAGAGCAGGGTGCTGCCGTCGAGCAGGTTCCACTCGAACAAGCCCACGCCAGCCGCCTCCTGTGCGAGGCGAAGGCGGTCTGTCGTGACACGCAGCGCCTCGCGGGCGCAGACGATGTCCTCGATGTCGAGAGCCGTCGCGAGGAACTCGACGATTTCGTCTCCCTTGCGCACCGGCAAGCTCACCAATTTGTGCCAACGGTAGACGCCATCGTGGCGACGCAGACGAACCTCGACGTCGAAGGAGCAGCCCTCAGCGATGCACTGCGCCCATTCCGTCGCGACACGCTCCGCATCGGCGGGATGGTTTCGTGCCACCCGTGCCGCGCGACTCGTGCCGATCTCACCGTAGTACTCAGTGAAGCGCACGTTGCGGTACAGTAACTCACCGTCGCAGGCGCGGATGATCCAGACCATCTGCGGCAGGCCATCGGCGAGCGCGCGGTAGCGAGCTTCGCTCGCGGTGACCTGTTGCTCGGCGCGCCTGCGCTCGGTCACGTCGCTGTAGGTGCGTACCGCCCCACCTCTTGTAAGCGGCACCGTGCGGATCTCCAGGATCTGCCCGTTGGATCGCTCGCGCTCGTAAACGTGGTGCCTCTGCTCCAACCCGGAATTCGCTACCCACTGACGCATGAGGTCGGGCGAGCGGCGGAACTCGTTCTGGTCAAGCTGGTACTGGCGGACTTGAGCGAAGGTCGGTTGCGCTCGCATCATCTCGGCAGGCAAATCGAGCATGGCCATCGCGCGGCCGTTGCAAACCCGAATCACGTCGAACTCGTCGACCATCATCAGGCCCTGGTCCATGTTCTCCAGAGTGGCGTTGAGAACGGAGACGATCTCGGCGTTGTCGTGCTCGACGCTCGTGCGTGCGCGCCGCGTCTCGTAGTCCCGCAACTGTGCGACGACGACCTCACCGAGATCGCGAAGTTGATCAATCTGCTCTTGGCTGAAGGTACGCGCTTGCGTGTCGATGACGCAGAGCGCACCGACCCTCAGCCCGGGCGCGAGAACCAACGGCACACCGGCATAGGCGCGAAAGCCCGTCTCTCTTGTTACGAGCGGGTCGTCCCGGAACCGTGCGTCCCGAGTAAGGTCCTCGACGACGAGAACGTCGTCGCTGAGGATTGTATGGGCGCAGACCGCGACGTCGCGCGGCGCATTCTCGACCTCAAGGCCGCACTGGGCCTTGAACCATACGCGGTCGTGCTCGACGAGTGAGACGAGAGCGATCGGCGCATCGAAGACCCGGCGTAAGACTCGACAGATTGCATCGAATTGCGCCTCGGGCTCTGTGCCGACCGCAGCCAGTCGATGAAGAGGTTCCAAGCGCTCGCCTTCGCGATCCAGCATGTGGTTCATAGTCTACGCACTTTTCAGAGCATCGGTGGGCTGAGAGCGCCGGTCATGACCCTGATAGAACTTGCTGGTGCTGCCCTTGCGGCGGTCCATCGGACCCACCCGGAGCGCGTGTACGAAGGCGCGAAGCTGCTCCTCGATCAGCGAGGATTGCGACAGCATCGCCCTGGTCACATCAAGAACCGCGCCCGCATGCTTCTCCGTCTCACGCGCTCCCGAGCGCACCTCCGAGATGTTCAGGGCGAGCTTCTCCGTCCCATCGGCTGCCACCTGCACACTGCGGGCGATGTCGCCGGTCGCGGCATTCTGCTGCTCGACGGCCGAGGCGACCGCCGTCGTCGCCGTCAGGATGTCGTGCATCATCGTGACCAGTTGCTCGTTGGCCGCCAGGACATGGCGCGTAGTGGCCTGGATCTCGCCGACCCGAGCGACAATCTCGTCGCTGGCGCGCGCTGTCTGACCCGCCAGCATCTTCACCTCCGAGGCAACCACGGCGAAGCCCTTGCCTGCCTGCCCGGCGCGCGCCGACTCGATCGTCGCGTTCAGAGCGAGCAGGTTCGTCTGTGAGGCGATCGACTGGATCGACCCGATCACCGCTGCGATGCGCTCGCCGACCTCTGCCATCGCCTGCGCCTGACGCGCGGACGCCGTCGCGGTCTCGCTTCCCTGGCGCACGATCTCGGCCACCCCCTGCACCTGCCGGGAGATCTCCTGGATCGAACTTGAGAGTTGATCGGTGGAGGCCGCCACCATCGTGACGTGCTCGGAAGTCTGGCCCGAAACTGCTGTCGCGGCATCGGCCTCTTGGGAGGTCTGGGTCGAGATCGACGTGAGGGCCTCGGCGGTGCGCTGCATCTCGGCGGTGTTGCCCGCAACGGTGCTCACGACGTTGCGCATCGCGCTCTGGAAGGCGGCAAGGCTGGCCTCAAGCTCTCCGTTGCGCTTGGCCTTCTCATGCTCGGTTTGCGCGGCCTCCGCTTCCAGGCGCTCGCGCGCGATGGCGTTGTCGCGGAACACCAGCACGGCCTTCGCCATGGCGCCGATCTCGTCGCGCCGGGCAACGGACGGGATCTCCTGCTGGAGGTTACCCTCTGCCAGCCTGCGCATGACGCTCGCTAGATGATGGATCTTCCCGGCGATCGAGCGCCCGATCATGACGGCCAGGAGGGCAATCAGTCCCGCCGCGAGGACAACGCCCTTGAGCAGGCCGAGGAGCGCGGTGCGAACCTGAGCCGCGGTATCATCGGCGTAGACGCCGGAGCCGATGACCCAGCCCCAGGGCTCGAAGCCTTTGACGTAGGACAGCTTGTCGACGGGCTGGTCCTCGCCGGGCTTGGGCCACTGGTAGGGCACGAACCCGGCACCGGACTTGCGCACGACCTCAACCATTTCGACGAAGAGGGCCTTGCCGTTCGGGTCCTTGGTGGTTGTGAGGTCGGTGCCGTCGAGCTTCGACCGGGTCGGATGCATGATCATGCGTGGGTGCATGTCGTTGACCCAGAAGTACTCGCTGCGGTCGTAGCGCATCGCCTTCAGGGCTGCTGTGGCCAGATCCTGCGCCTGCTTGCGGTCAAGCTTGCCTGTGCGTTCTTGCTCGGCAAATCCGGCGACGAGGCTGTGCGCGGCTTCGACCAGTTGGCGGGTCTTCGTCATGCGCGCATCGACAACGGCATCGCGCAGGGCGAAGCCCGCGAGGACAACGATGACCGCGATGCCAAGAACCGCTGCGGCTGTGAGGACGTGAAGTTGTGCCCTGATCCCGAAAGACAATTTCTCCTCCATGGGTTCGGCCCCTTCTCGCGAGCGCACTTCCGATCGCCGAAAGTTTTGACGCATGTCTTTCATTTAACCAAAAAAATGATTTACGAATCTTAAATCGATTTGAAAATATTAAGGATTATTTGGTTGCATGGATTATGCAAATCGATATAATCCTTTTCTATTCGAAGTCGGAGATTCTGTGTTCGATATAACCTTGAGTAATCTTAGTTTCCAGAGCCGAATAATGAGTATGCGCGGACAAGCCGAACTTGCCGCCCTCATTCACCCGCGTCTTTTCGGGTGATAGATCATCGTCAGATCTGAGTCAGGGACGACGTCTAGGCACGGATAGCAGCTATCGACGTGATCGCCCTGGTCTTGGCCGAACCTTGGGGCTGAGCGCCTGCTCAAGCGGGATACCCTTCCGGAGGCGCGCGTCGAGCGTCTTGTAGCCGAGCCCTGTCGCCTCGGCCAACTCCGCGACGGTCATTTCCCGACCGTCGTGCATGTACCGGCGGACGAACCGACGCCCGCGGTTTGCCTGCTTCTTGGTGCCCCAGAAACAGTTGGTTGGACCGTAGGGCAGGCTCAACTTGCGCCGGAGCAGGACAGTGCCGGGCGGCCTCTCACCGAGGTCCTGCGCGAATACCCAGAACTCCTCCCACTCCGGCACGAAGGAGTCGCCGGTCCTGCCGCACCTCTCCCGCATCCCCTTCCAGGGCAGATACCTGTTGTCGCTGCGCTTGAGCGGCACGGGGTTCCTGGCCGATCGCGATATCCTCCGACGCCCAAGGGACACGGTGGGTTCGATAGCCTCCTGGACCGACGCCGGAAGTACGGGCCGACCCCGCTTGCCGGGCCCCGGCCCAACAGGCGTTCCGAGAACCTCCTCGATTGGCCATTCGGCTCTCACTCGCGCCCGGAGAACGCCCACATTGATGTTGGTCACCTTCGACCATGCGGTCAAAGTCAGAGTTCGACCGTTGTATGCGTAGAAGCCTGTTGTTGGGCGGCGCGCGACCACATCAGCCTTCGTTCCCCAGACGCAATTATCCGGCCCCCAGCCTTTCTCCTGATCCTTGCGCACAAGGACGGCGTTCAAAGGCTTTTTCTTCATGTCCTTCACGAAGATCCAGAAGTTCTCCCACTCGGGCGCGATCGGATGTCCCGAAATTCGCGATTGCTGCCTCATAGACGTCCACGCGCTATGGGCGGGATGATCCGATTTGCGTGAGCTTGGCTTGCGCGAGGGGGATCTCACGCGCGCACCTGGGATCGGTGAGTTCTGCACCTTGATCTTCTGATCCGCCCGGATGGGTTCAGGTGCGCTCGCGAGCGTGATCGGCGGCGTCAAGCGCACCTCTACGGCCTCGCCCGAGACCGTGAAGCCGTAGCCGAGCCACGGGCTGGAGGTCGCCCACGGGGACGACGGTATCCTGGATGCTGTTTTCGGCGAGAGTTCTGGGTGCGCGGTGTCAGGCAGCGGAGCCTCGTCCTGCTCCTCTCTCCTCCGACGCGCGACCTCGGCCTCGACGGCGGCGCGGACGAATTCCGCCATGTGGCCGGGCCCGGCGAGAACCTCGATTTCAAGCCGAAGCGAGTCCGGCAGCCTGACGCCGGTCAGCTTCCCACCGATCTTGCTTCTGGGCATCCCAACGCTCTCGCCAATCGTTAACGCTTTCACGACAAAGCGTAGACGGTTTTACAAACCGTTAACGATTATGAAGAAAGCGTTAACGGATGGTCGCTGGAACCGAGAACGGTATCGAGCGAGCCGCCCGTGCAACGGGATCTGCTTCCGCCTCGAAGCTGGGCTGTGATAATATCGAGTATCACAGCCCAAAGCCGGGGAGGGTGCGTCGTGGCGCGTCGAGGTCAGCAGCCGGAGCCACGGAGGCGCCGATGACCGCGTTCCGGCTCCATCGTGGCTGGCGCGCGCCGAGCGGCGTCGTGACCGATCATGTCACCTTCGGCGAGACCATCCTGGCCGCCGACGCGGACGACGCGACGAGCACTGCCATGGCCGAGACCGAATTCCTCCTGGCCGCCGATGCGAATTTCGCGTGGCTCACCGACCCGCAGGGCGTCCTGGTCTGGTCGATGCTGCTCGACGATGACGACCTGATGCCGGGCTCATGAGCACGGATGCGCGCCCACCTGCCGACGTCCGAGATCGAGGCCCGATGACCAGCCTGCCCGCCCCCGCCGACGAGACTGTCCCCGCCCTCGACCTCGCCGCCCTCCCCCCTCACGCCGCAGGGCTCGCAGTGAA
>NZ_LABX01000115.1 GCF_001043915.1 Methylobacterium aquaticum
CGGCGCTTCCGGCTCCACGGGAGCGACCGGTCCTGCCGGCCCGACGGGGCCAACCGGTGCCGGTGCCACCGGCCCGACCGGTCCCGCGGGAGCGACCGGCCCGACCGGTCCGGAGGGACCGACTGGCCCCACCGGCGAGCCCGGTCCGGTCATCTGCTTCGCGCAAGGCACGAGGATCCTGACGCCGGAGGGAGAACGCCCGGTCGAGACCCTGCGGGCCGGCGACGCCGTCGTCACCGCCGCCGGGGAGACGGTCGCCATCTGCTGGGTCGGCCACCGTCGCCTCGACCTGCGGCGTCACCCGCGGCCCGAGCGCGCGCATCCGGTCCGCATCGCGGCACACGCCTTTGGTCCCGGCCGGCCGCACCGCGACCTCGTGGTCTCGCCCGGCCACGCGCTCTTCGTCGACGGTGTGCTGATCCCGGCCGGCTGCCTCGTGAACGGCACGTCGGTGGTGCAGCTCGCCTGGCCGGAGGTCGTCTACCATCATGTCGAGCTGGCGGTGCACGATGTTCTGCTCGCCGACGGGATGCCCGCCGAGAGCTACCTCGATTGCGGCAACCGCGGCACCTTCGAGTCCCACGACGGCCCCATCACCCTGCACCCGGACCTCGTCGCCGCGGCCCTGAACCTGGAACTGGCCTGCGCGCCGGTCGTGCTCCACGGCCCGGTCGTCGACCGCGTCAGGGCGCGGCTCGCCGCGCAGGCGGTCGCGGTCAAGCCCTCGGTCCTCGACCGGCTCCTGCGGCGCGCGTGAGCCGCGCCGACCTCCCGCGCCGAATCCGGCCTGCCGGCGCTCCTCGCGGCGCGCCGCGGGCCACTTCGGGGGCTCTGAGGGAAGGACGAGGCGGTGGCGCCCCCTCGGCCTTCGCGCGGAAGGCTGTCCGAGGCCGTGAGCGGCGCGAGGAGAGGGCGAGACCGGCGCCGGTGTTGTCCCCGGACAGCCGCCTGCGGGGAGTCCAGCCCGCCGTGCGGTGAATCCTCGACCCGCCCCGGCCTGATTCACCGGTCGCCCCGTCCCGACCCGCGGCCATCGCCCACGCGCCCTCTCCAGGATCCCGCATGACCCCGTCCGGCCAGACCCTCTGCCTCGCGATGATCGTCAGGAACGAGGCGGCGGTGATCCGCCGGTGCCTGAATTCGGTGCGGCCGCTGATCGACCACTGGATCGTCGTCGATACCGGCTCCACTGACGGGACTCAGGACCTGGTGCGGGCGGCGTTGGCCGGCCTGCCGGGGCAGCTTGTCGAGCGCCCTTGGGTGGACTTCGCCCATAACCGATCCGAAGCTCTGGCGCTGGCGCGCCCGCACGGCACTTACACGCTGATCATCGACGCCGACGACGAGCTGCTCCTGCCCCCGGACTACGTTCTGCCCGACCTCGCGGCGGATGCCTATGACGTCGGCATCTCGTTCGCCGGGCTCGCCTACCGGCGTACCCAGTTGGTGCGGAATGCCCTGTCATGGCGCTACCGAGGCGTGCTGCACGAATTCATCGACTGCCCGGAGGCGACCCACAGGGCCTCTCTCGACTTGGTCATGCGGTCCCATCCCGACGGCGCCCGCCGCCGCGACGGCGAGACCTATCGGCGCGACGCTGCGATCCTGGAGGCCGCCCTGGCGACGGAGACGGACCCGTTCCTCCTCTCCCGCTACACCTTCTACCTCGCCCAGAGCTACCGCGATTGCGGCGCTCGGGAGGAGGCGGTCGCCGCCTATTTGCGGCGGGCCGAGATGGGGTTCTGGCAGGAGGAGGCTTATCTCGCGCTGGTCAACGCCGCCCGGCTGATGGCGAGTCTCGGGCGGCCGCTGGACGACGTCCTGGCGGTCCACCGCCGGGCGATCGCGCTCTGCCCGCACCGGGCGGAGGCGCCTTACTCCGCCAGCCACGCCTGCCGCCTCGCCGAGCGCTACGAGGAGGGCTTGCGCTTCGCCGAAGCCGCCTTGAACCTGAGGCTGCCGGAGGACGCGCTGTTCGTCGAGACCTGGATCTACGAATACGGCCTGCGCGACGAATATGCCGTCAATGCCTATTGGGCCGGCCGCTACTGGCACTGCCTCGCCGCTTGCCTCGATCTCCTGGCCTGCCCGACTGCGCCGGCAGGCGAGCGCCGACGCTACGCCGTCAATGCGCGCTTTGCTCTCGAGAAGCTGCCGATCCCCCTCGAGGGCCGGAGCGGCGTCCTGTCCTTGACGCGCCCGGGAATCCGGCCGGCCGACCTGCCGGGCTACTGGTCAGGCGTCGCCCGCCCGGCGCCTTGGGCGCCGACGCGCGCTCAGGGCGGCACCGAGCTGATGCAGGAGGGCCTGACCCGGCGCCTGGGCGCGGCGCTTCCTCGCATCGACCTGTGCCTGAACGGCTACGACGAGACCCGGCGCGATGGGCGCCCGCTCGTGGTGTGGATCCACCACGCCACCGACCAGCCGGCCGTGGCCTGGCTGCGCGACACCGCCAAGGTGAGCCGCGTGGCGCGCTTCGTCTTCGTGTCGGAGTGGCAGCGGGCGCAGTTCTTGGCGACCTTCGGCCTGCCGCCCGAGCGCTGCACCGTGCTGCGCAACGCCACCGAGGTGCCGGAGCGGAACCGCGCGCCCGTCCGCCGCGCGCCCCTCAAGGTCGCCTATACCAGCACCCCCTATCGGGGCCTCGCCGTGCTGCTGGACGCCTGGGAACAGCTCGCGCCCGAGGGGGCCGAGCTGCATGTCTGGTCGTCGCACAAGCTCTACGGCCCGGGCGCCGACGACGCGCCTTATGCCGATCTCTATGCCCGCGCGGCGGCGCTGCCGAACGGGCACTATCACGGCCTCCTGCCCAATGCCGCTTTGCGCGCCGCGCTCGCCGACATCGACATCCTGGCCTATCCGAGCACCTTCGCGGAGACCTCCTGCCTCGCCGTCATCGAGGCGATGGCCGCCGGCTGCCGGGTCGTCTGCCCGAGCCACGGCGCGCTGCCGGAGACCACCGCAGGCTTCGCCCGCCTCTACCCCCATGTCGCCGATCCGGCCGCCCATGCCCGCGCCTTCGCCTCCGTGCTGGCCGAGGAACTGGCCGATCCATGGCAGGGCGACCCGGAACGGGCGGTGGCGCAGCAGGAGCATTGCCGGCAGGCTTACGATTGGCACGTGCGCGTGCCCGAGTGGCAGAGCCTCATCGACGGGCTGCTCGCTCCCGCGCCGAGCCCCCGCTTCATCCCGACCTTCCGGACGGTCGCGGCGCGGCACGGTACCTTCCTGGTCGTGGAGCAGGATTTCATAGGCCGGACGATCGCCGAGACCGGCGAGTGGGAGCCGCATCTCATCGACATCGCGCGCCTCGTCCTCGACGAGACCTCTCACGTCGTCGATCTCGGCGCCAATCTCGGCTACCATACGGTCCGGCTCGCCGGCCTCGTTCCGCGCGGATCGGTCCACGCCTTCGAGCCGCTCGGCCTCTGCTTCTCGCAGCTCCAGCACAATGTGCTGGCCAACCGCTGCGACCACGTCCGCACCTACAAGATGGCCGTCACCGACCGGTCCGGCGACACGGTCGAGATGGAGCCTCTGGAGGCGACCCTGACGGCCGCCGGCACCGTCAATCTCGGCCATACTGGCATCGGCCGCGGCGGCGACCTCGTCCTCACGGTCCGGCTCGACGACCTGCCCCTGCCGCCGATCGCCTTCATCAAGATGGACATCCAGGGTGCCGAGGCGCAGGCGCTCGCCGGCATGCAGAACCTCCTCGCCCGCGACCGCCCGGTGCTGTTCGTCGAGATCGAGGAGCAGCACCTGCGCCGGCACGGCTCCAGCTCCAAGGCGGTGATCGAGCACCTGCTCGGGCTCGGCTACAGTCTGCTGCGGATCCGCACCGACTGGCCGACCGACCATGTGGCGATTCCCAACGAACGGACCGATCTCCTCGCCCGCTGCCGTGGCCACCCGGTCTACACGACCGACTGGATTGCCGGCACGACCGTCACGCTGCATTTCGAGACGCCGTACTACTATGCGTCCGTGGTGGCGTCATGAGGGATAGGCGACCGGCCGTCGTTGACGACGACTGTGGGTTTCCGCGCCCGACGTATCGCCATGCACCTGACTCGCCATCGAGACTTCGAGACCGGTCAACGATCGCGTCGATCTCGGTCCTGCCCCGAGAGTGGATCGATGCGTCGGTATCCCAGGCCGTTGGTCTGACCGGGCGGATGTCTGTCGTGTGACGATGACCCGATCGCCGCGGCAGATCTGAAATCCACAATGTCATACCGACGGCCGAAGATGCTGACGCATCGATTCGATCTCGGGCAGGCCCGAGACCGACGCGGCCGTTGACTCCCTCTCGAAGTGTCGATGCCAAGCGCCGATGTCCGGGACCTCGGGCTTGGCGACAATGCGAGACCGGCACCAAAGGTCGTTTTCAACGACCGTTGGTATCATTCCGGGGTCGCGAAAGCGGACGCCGGAATCCAGGCGCACAAGATCGAAGCAACGAGGCGGAATCCCCGCCGCTCGATCCAGATTTGTCCGCGGTCCTGCCTTTCTGGATCCGCGATCGCGACCCCGGAACGATGCGGCCTGCGTCGAGAGTGTTGAGAAAAATTCTCAAGTCCACTGCGTGCCGGCAGCCATGGCGACATCCAAGGACTACGACGTCATCGCCCGTTCGGGCCTGTTCGACGTCAACCACTACCTGCTCGAATCGCCCGATGTCGTTGCCGACGGGGGCGATCCGCTGGAGCATTTCTGCCGGTTCGGTGCCCGAGAGGGCCGACGCCCGAACCTCTACTGCGATCCGGCCTGGTACGCGGCCCTGTATCTTGACGGGAATCCCGCCGGCGTGAACCCGCTCTGCCATTATATCCGGGTCGGCGAGCGGTCGGGCCTGCGGCCGATCTCCTACTTCGAGCCGTCCTGGTACATCCGCACCTACGGCCTGCGCCCCGGCACCTCGGCGTTAAGCCACTACCTCACGCATCGCCGCAGCCAGCGTTACGCCCCCAATGCGCTGTTCGACATCGCCCATTACCTCGATCGCTACGGCGCCGAGATCGGCCGCAACCGGGATGCCTTCGCGCATCTGCTCCGCCACGGCGGAAGGCGGGACCTCGACCCGTCGGCGAGCTTCGACGCGGCGGCCTATCGCGTGCGCCATGGCGTCTCGGCCCGGCCCGCCTCGGCCCTCGTCGCCGACCAGGAGGCGTGCAACCCGGTGGTCCACCGCTTGAAGTAGGACGCCGCCGACGAGCACGCCCGCCGCCTGAGCGCGGGACGGCCGTCCTGGTGGCGGCGAGTCCTGCGCGGCGCCTGATCGGGGACGCCGGCCATAGCGTGCGGCCGGCGTCCCACGCCGCGTTTCGTCAGTAGGGCTTCGGCTTCATCAGCGTGCCGCGGCTGGAGAGGAACGCCACCGCAATCCACGGGCAGACGAAGACCAGGAAGAACACCAAGCCCATCACGAGCCTCCTTTCAAGTGTGCCATGCTCAACCCCATCAATGCCGTTCGGCCGGCGGGGGTTGCACGCCGGACCGTGCGGTGAGCCGCGCCCTACTCGGACCCGGCCGGCTCGTCGGTGTCCCGGGCGCGGTGGAGCAGGAAGATCGACACCACCATCACCAGGATCAGCCCGGCCAGGACGCCGAGCTCGATCATCGAGGCGCGAAACAGTGCCTCCTTCTGGGCATTCCACTCGCTGGCATGCATCTGCTCGGCGGTCTGGAGCGTGAGGACGAGGACGCGCCGGATCGAGGCGATCAGCCCGACGATCAGGAACGGCTCGCAGGTCAGCCGGCCGGAGCGCATCGACACCCGCACCGTGTGCAGGATTTCGACCAGCATCAGCAGGAACAGCAGCCGGTCGACCACGTCGAGGAGCTGCGCGGCGGCGCCGACCGCGGTCACCGCCTTGAGGGTCATGCCGGCGGCATCCACCAGCGCCATCACCGCGGTGAGGGCCAGCAGCACGCCGAGGGCGGCGTAGATCGCGTGCTCGGTGTGCAGGAAGACGAAGGCGGAGAGCCGGGTGAGCCACCCGCCCTCGTTCTCGGCCTTCTCCAGTTTCGCGGTCTCCACCATGGCGTTCTCCCGGGGCTGGTGGACCGGCCGGCACGCGGCCTTGGATGCACGGTCTTCTTGGATGCGCGGTCTTGGATGCGCGCGCGCGTCGCCTCACCCGTGGGGGCGGGGCATGCGGAAGGGCAGCATGAACCGCACCAGCGGGTGGGTGAGCCGGTCGAGGTCGAGCGATTCGTGGACCGGCTGCACCGCCTCGCCGCAGATCCGGGCCGAGAGCAGCGAGCGCGAGTAGAACGGCGCGTCCTCGAAGCGCCGCAGCACCGCCGCCCGGCCGTCGTCGCTGCGGGTCGCCCGCTCCAGGCGCCAGAGCGTGCGCGGGAGCGCGGCCGGGACCGGCGGCGCGATCGGGCGCGGGGTGCCGTCCGGGTCGAAGCGCAGCGACAGGTCCTGGCGGCTGCCGTCGCGGCGCAGGACATCGTAGAGGATCGCCGAACCATGCGTCAGCGTCGCGCGCGACCAAGTCCAGCTCTTGAACGACGCCTCCAGCGGCACGTCGCCCTCGTTGGTGTCGAAATAGGCGTGGCCGCTCCAGCGCAACGACGGCCGGTCGAACGCCACCTCGACCCGCGAGGTGGGCGCGAGCGGCCACCAGCGGTGGTGCCCCTCGGCGTCGAGGGTGAAGGGAGCGGGCGTGATCCCGCCGGGCCGGACCCGGATCGTGCCGGTCAGCCGTGCGGGCAGGGGGGTCGTCACCTCGTCCACCCGGATCGTCAGGGTGGTGCCGTCCCAGTCGAGCGAACTCGGGCCGATGGCGAGCGAGGTGGCGGTCCGGCTGACGTGGCGCCGGCTGCGCTCGGTCATCGCCCAGGCTTTGGGCCGGCCGTACAGCACCACGTTGACGGCCGAGTGGTTGATCGGGTCGCCGCGCCCGCTCCAGGCGTAGTAGGGCGAGAAGACGCTGCCCAGGAACGCGATGACGGTCAGGCCGTGCTGCCCGTCGTCGCTCACCGCATCGACGTACCACCAGGCGTAGCCGCCCGGCGCGACGGGGAAGTCGAAGCGAGGTCCTCCAGCACGCTCGCTGCCGCGAGCCGGCCCGATTGCGCCGCCATCGGCACGCCCGGGCCCGGATGGACGCTGCCCCCCGCCAGGTAGAGGCCCGGCAGCCGGGTGCGGGCCCCCGGCCGGCGGAACGACGCCATCCAGCCATGCGAGGCCCGGCCGTAGAGCGCCCCGCCCGTCGCCGGAAACAGCGTCCCGAACTCCACCGGCCCCGTGACCGTCCGCGCCGTCTCGGCGATCGTCAGGCCGCAGGCGGAGAGCCGCCGGCTCATCGTGTCGTGGCATCGGGCGATCTCCTCAGGCGGCAGGGCGGCGCCCCGCGCGGGGGCGTTGACGAGGCAGAGCAGGGCTTCCGGCGTGTCGGACGGCATCCCGTCATCGTCGCGGTCCTGCGCGCAGACATAGACCGTGGGGTCGCGCGGCAGGCGGCCGTGGCGGGTCAGGTCGGCGAACTCGGCGGCGTAATCGGGCGAGAAGAACACGTTGTGGCGCACGAGGTCGAACCCTGCGGGCCGGCCCGCCACCGCGAAGGTCACGGCCGAGAGCGAGCGCTCCGCCATCGGCACCGGATCGACCGCCCGTTGGGCGCCCGGTCCGAACAGCCCGTCGGCCAGCGCCGCCACGTCGGCATTCGCCACCACTCGGGTTGCCGGCAGCCGCTCGCCGGTCTCGAGCCTCACGCCGGCGACGCGCCCGCCCTCGGCGACGATGTCCGTCGCGCGCACGCCGTAGCGCAGGATGGCCCCGCGCTCCGCGGCGAGGGCGGCGACCGCGGCGGCGAGCCGGGACAGCCCGCCCGCGACGGTCCAGACGCCCTCCATCTCGACATGGGCGACCAGCATCAGGGTCGCCGGGGCGGCGAAGGGCGACGAGCCGCAATAGGTGGCGTAGCGCCCGAAGAGCTGGCGCAGGCGCGGATCGTGAAAATACTCAGCCAGCGCCGACCACATTGTGGTGAAGGGCTGGATGCGCAGCAAGCCGCCGAGGCCCCGGGGACCGGCCCGGACCGCGAGGTCGACCGGGCCCGGCCGCTGGCCGCGGATGAACGGGTCTTCGAGGGTGCGGTAGATCTCGGCGGCCCGGGCGCGGAAGCGCCGGAACCCCTCCGCCTCGCGCGGTCCCGCGAAATCGGCGATGGCCACCTCGGAGCGTTCGGGATCGGCGAAGAGGTCGAGCCGTTCGGTCGCGCTCCAGGCATGGCGGGCGAGGATCGCCGTGGGGCTGAGGGCGACGCGGGTGCCGAAATCGGCGCCGCATTCCGAAAAGATCTCCTCGAAGACCCAGCGCATGGTGAAGACCGTCGGGCCGGCCTCCACCTCCAGCGGCCCGGCCGCGACCCGGCGCATCTTGCCGCCGGGACGGGCCGCTGTCTCGACCAGCGTCACCGGCAGGCCGGCAGCGGCGAGCTTCAGCGCGGCGACCAGCCCGCCGATTCCCGCCCCGATCACCACCGCCCGTTCGTGCGCCACGCCGTTGATCTCCCGCTCCGATAGTGTCAATCTAAATTGACAGTTTGAGATGTTCAAACGAAATGACAGCGAGGGAGCGGCGCATGGATGACGGTCGGCGCATCGAGCGAGCCCTGGACGTGGCCGTGGCCTATGCGGAGGCGCCCGGCGCGCCGCCGCTCCTCGCGGAGGCGATCCGCTACGCGGTCTTTCCGGGCGGGCACCGCATCCGCCCGCGGCTCTGCCTTGCCGTCGCCCGCGCCTGCGGCGACGACGATCCGGCCGCCGCCGACGCCGCCGCCGCGGCGATCGAGCTTCTGCACTGCGCCTCGCTGGTCCATGACGACCTGCCCTGCTTCGACGATGCGGCGGAGCGCCGGCGCAAGCCGACGGTGCATGTCGCCTTTGGCGAGCCCCTGGCGGTCCTCACCGGCGATGCCCTGATCGTGCTCGCCTTCGAGACCCTGGCCCGCGGTGCGGCCCGCACGCCGACGCGCCTGGCGGCCCTGGTCGGGCTGGTGGCCCGCGCGGTGGGCTCGCCGGCCGGCATCGTGGCGGGTCAGGCGTGGGAATCCGAGCCGCAGGTCGGGCTCTCGGTCTACCAGCAGGCGAAGACCGGCGCGCTCTTTGCCGCCTCGACCGTGACGGGGGCCGCCGCCGCCGGGGCCGAGCCGATGGGCTGGCGCCTGCTCGGCGAATATCTCGGCGAGGCTTACCAGGTCGCCGACGACTTGCGCGACGTCGCCTGCCGCCAGGAGGAGATCGGCAAGCCGGTGGGGCGCGACGTGACCCTCGGACGGCCCAACGCGGCGGCGCTGCTCGGCATGGACGGGGCGTTGCGCCGCCTCTCCGACCTCGCCCACGAGGCGATGGCGGTGATCCCGGACTGCCCCGGCGTCGCGGCGCTGCGGGAGGAGATCCTGGCCCAGACCCGGCTGTTCCTGCCGGCGCGGCTGGCGCAGAGCCTGGTGGCTTGAGCGATGAGGACCGGGGTGGCTTGCGCGCGAGGCGGGGCGCCGCGCGTCCGAACCCTCCCCCCTCGGCGGGGGAGGGTGGCGAATGGAATGAGCGCAGCGGGACGAAGTCCCGCCGAGAGGGGCGGCGCGACGTTGCAGAATGGAACGCCCTTCAGAGCGGCTCCGCCTTACCCTGAAGCGTGGTTCCCCTCTCCCGCCCCGCTCCGCGGGGCACCCTCCCCCGCAGAGGGGGGAGGGTCATGACACCCGTCCCGCACGCCCTTCCGGCGACCCCGGTCGTCCCGCCGTCGCGCTCCGGATGGCACGCGCGCTACCTCGCCTGGCGCCACCGCCTGATCGCCAGCCCGCGCTTCCAGCGTTTCGCCGCCGCCTTCCCGCCGACCCGTCGAATCGCCCGCCGCAACGCCCGCGCCCTGTTCGATCTCTGCGCCGGCTTCGTCTACGCCCAGGTGCTGGCGGCCTGCCTGCGCCTCGACCTGTTCCGGATCCTCGCCGACGGCCCGATGACGCCGGCGGACCTGGCCCGGCGCCTCGACCTGCCGCCGGACCGGGCCCTCTGCCTCCTGCGCGCCGCCGCCTCCCTGGGCCTGCTGACGCTCCTGCGCGACGGGCGATTCGCCCTCGGCGATCTCGGCGCCGCGCTCCTCGGCAACCCCTCCGTCGCCGCGATGGTCGCCCACCACGCCATGCTCTACGACGACCTGCGCGATCCCGTCGCGCTCCTGCGCGGCACGAACGGGCCGACCCGGCTCTCGGGATACTGGGCCTATGCGGGGACGAACGACCCGGCCGGAATCGACGCGGCGGCGGTCGAATCCTACAGCGCCCTGATGGGCGCCTCGCAGGCGCTTGTCGCCCGCGACATCCTCGATGCCTATCCGCTTCGCCCTCACGCCCATCTCCTCGATGTCGGCGGCGGCGAGGGCGCCTTCGCGGTCGAGGCGGCGCGCAGCAGCCCGTCCTTGCGCGTCACGCTGTTCGACCTGCCGCCGGTGGCGGCCCGCGCCGAACGCCGCTTCGCCGCGGAGGGGCTGGCGGAGCGCGCCCAAGCCCGCGGTGGCAGCTTCCACGACGGGCTGCCGCACGGGGCCGACGCAGTGTCCCTGGTGCGCGTGGTGCACGACCACGACGATGGGCCGGCCCTCGCCCTCCTGAAGGCCGCCCGCGCGGCCCTGCCCCCCGGCGGCACGCTGCTTCTCGCCGAGCCGATGGCCGGCACGCCCGGCGCCGAGCCGATCGGTGACGCCTATTTCGGGCTCTACCTCCTCGCCATGGGCAGCGGCCGGCCCCGCAGGGCGGCCGAACTCGCCGCGATGCTCGCGGAGGCGGGCTTCGCGCGGGTGCGCGAGTGCCGGACCCGGCGCCCGATGCTGGTCCGCCTGCTCGTCGCGACGGCCCCCTGAGGCGGGCTTCTCGCATCAAAAGTGTAAAGCAAACTTGACGCAGATCATTGTCCAACTAAGATGACATCTGCCGCTTCGAGCGGCACATGTCCGCGAACAGGGGAGGGTCGTACCGCATGCACGCGCAGGCCGTGATCCTCGACCGTCCCGAACGGCTCGGCCTTGCCGACCTCGCTCTCGACGCACCCGGCCCCGCCGACGCGACCGTGGCGGTCGCCTGGAGCGGCATCAGCACCGGCACCGAGCGCCTGCTCTGGTCGGGGCGGATGCCGGACTTCCCCGGCATGGGCTACCCGCTGGTCCCCGGCTACGAATCCGTCGGTGTCGTCGTCGAGGCGGGCCCCGATTCCGGCCGTCGCGTCGGCGAGACGGTGTTCGTGCCGGGCGCCCGCTGCTTCGGGCCGGTCCGCGGGCTGTTCGGCGGCGCGGCCTCGCACCTTGTCTCTGCCGGCAGCCGGCTGCGGCCGATCCCCGAGTCTCTCGGCGAGCGCGGCATCCTGCTGGCGCTTGCCGCCACCGCCCGTCACGCGCTCGCAGGGAGCGAGGGCCAGGGGCGTCAGCTCGTCGTCGGGCACGGGGTGCTGGGCCGGCTCCTCGTCCGGCTGATGCGGGTCTCCGGCCTCGACCCGGTGGTGTGGGAGCGCGATCCCGCCCGCCGCGGCACGCAGCAAGCCTACCCGGTGATCGATCCGGCTCAGGACGACACCGCTTACGCCCGCATCATCGATGCGAGCGGCGATGCCGGCCTCCTCGACACGCTGATCGCCCGGCTCCAGCCCGGCGGCGAGGTGGTGCTGGCGGGCTTCTACGAGGCGCCGCTCTCCTTCGCCTTCCCGGCGGCATTCTTGCGCGAGGCGCGGATCCGCGTCGCGGCGCAGTGGCAGCCCCACGACCTCGACGCGGTGGCGGCCATGGCCGGCAGCGGCGCCCTGTCCCTCGACCAGCTCGTCACCCACCGCCGCCCGGCCGCAGAGGCGCCTGACGCCTACCGCACCGCCTTCGGCGATCCCGACTGCCTCAAGATGATCCTCGATTGGAGAGCCCAGCCATGAACGCTTCGCTGACCGGCGCCGCCCTCCAGGCTTCGATCCTGCGGGCCGAAGCCGCGATCCCGCCGGACCCGGTGCCCACCACCGCGACCCGCGAGACGCAGATCATCGCCATCTATGGCAAGGGCGGCATCGGCAAGAGCTTCACGCTCGCCAACCTGTCCTACATGCTGGCGCAGCAGGGCAAGCGGGTGCTGCTGATCGGCTGCGACCCGAAGAGCGACACGACCTCGCTGCTCTTCGGCGGCCGGGCCTGCCCGACGATCATCGAGACCTCGACCCGGCGCAAGCTCGCCGGCGAATCGGTCGAGATCGGCGACGTCTGCTTCAAGCGCGACGGCGTCTTCGCCATGGAACTCGGCGGGCCGGAGGTCGGCCGCGGCTGCGGCGGACGCGGCATCATTCACGGCTTCGAGCTGCTCGAAAAGCTCGGCTTCCACGAATGGGGCTTCGACTACGTCCTGCTCGACTTTTTGGGTGATGTGGTCTGCGGCGGCTTCGGCCTGCCGATCGCCCGCGACATGTGCCAGAAGGTCATCGTCGTCGGCTCGAACGACCTGCAATCGCTCTACGTCGCCAACAATGTCTGCTCGGCGGTGGAGTATTTCCGCAAGCTCGGCGGCAATGTCGGCGTCGGCGGCCTCGTCATCAACAAGGATGACGGCACCGGCGAGGCGCAAGCCTTCGCGGAAGCGGCCGGCATCCCGATCCTCGCCTCGATCCCGGCCGACGACGATATCCGCAAGAAGAGCGCGAATTACGAGATCATCGGCCGGCCGGATGGGCGCTGGGGCCCGCTCTTCGCCGAACTCGCCGACAATATCGGCACCGCCCTGCCGCACCGGCCGACGCCGCTCAGCCAAGACCAGCTCCTCGGCCTGTTCAAGGGCGAGGCGGTCGGGCGCGGTGTGGTGCTCGATCCGGCAAGCGACGCCGACATGCGCGGCCGGCCGGTCGAGCGGAAGCCCTCCCTCGAAGTCGTCTACGAGGCGGTCTGACCATGGGCGCCTCCCTCGATCTCGCGGCGCTCCGCGCCCGAACACCCGTCGACACCCCGGTCAACCTGGCGGCGACGCGCCAGGACGGGCTCGGCTGCCATTCCGGCAAGGAGACGATGCGCCAAGCGGCCCAGGCCGCCGGCATGGGCGAGACGCTGGACGCCCTGAAGCGCGACTATCCGGTCGGCCCGCACGACCAGCCGCAGAGCATGTGCCCGGCCTTCGGCTCGCTGCGGGTGGGTTTGCGGATGCGCCGCACCGCCACGATCCTGTCCGGCTCGGCCTGCTGCGTCTACGGCCTCACCTTCACCTCGCATTTCTACGGCGCGCGGCGGACCGTCGGCTACGTGCCGTTCAATTCCGAGACCCTGGTCACCGGCAAGCTGTTCGAGGACATCCGCGACGCGGTCCACGCCACCGCCGATCCGGCCCTCCACGACGCGGTCGTGGTCATCAACCTCTGCGTCCCGACCGCCTCCGGCGTGCCGCTGCGGCTGCTGCCGCGGGAGATCGACGGGGTGCGGATCATCGGGATTGACGTTCCGGGCTTCGGCGTCCCCACCCATGCCGAGGCCAAGGACGTGCTCGCCGGCGCGATGCTGAAGGTCGCGCGGGCGGAAGCGGAGCAGGGCCCCGTCGCGGCGCCGCGCCAAGGCACAACCCACCAGGGCCGCGACGGGCGCCCGACCGTCGCGCTCCTCGGCGAGATGTTCCCAGCCGATCCGATGCAGATCGGGGCGCTCCTCGAACCGCTCGGCCTCGCGGCGGGCCCGGTCGTGCCGACGCGGGAATGGCGCGAGCTTTACGCGGCGCTGGATTGTACGGCGGTGGCGGCGATCCACCCGTTCTACACCGCCTCCTTGCGCGAGTTCGAGGCGGCGGGCCGCCCGGCGGTCGCCTCAGGCCCGGTCGGCCATGACGGCACCGCCGTCTGGCTCGACGCGATCGGCGAGACCTGCGGCGTCGCGCCCGCGATGGTCGCGGCGGCCAAGAACCGGTTCCTGCCGGCGATCCGGGCTGCGCTCTCCGCCAACCCGATCCGCGGCCGGATCACGCTGACCGGCTACGAGGGCTCGGAGCTGCTGGTGGCCCGCCTGCTGGTCGAGAGCGGCGCCGAGGTTCCTTACGTCGGCACCGCCTGCCCGCGCACCAAGCATGCGGAAGCCGACCGCGACTGGCTCGAAGCCCATGGCTGCCGGGTGCAGTTCCGCGCCTCCCTGGAGCAGGACCTCGCCGCGGTCGAGGAATTCGGGCCCGACCTCGCCATCGGCACGACGCCGGTGGTGCAGAAGGCCAAGGAGCGGGCGATTCCCGCCCTCTACTTCACCAACCTGATCTCGGCCCGCCCGCTGATGGGCGTCGCCGGGGCCGGCTCGCTCGCCCAGGTGATCAACGGCGCGATGGGACAGCGCGAGCGGTTCGACGCGATGCGGTCGTTCTTCGCCGGCGTCGGCACGGGTCATGCCTCCGGCATCTGGGAGGACGTGCCGAAGAAGCGCGCGGCGGTGAAGCGCGCCGCACCCGAGAAGCCGGTCGGGGAGATGGCCTGATGCTCGTCCTCGATCACGACCGCGCCGGCGGCTATTGGGGCGCCGTCTACGTCTTCACGGCGGTGAAGGGCCTGCAAGTGGTTATCGACGGCCCGGTGGGCTGCGAGAACCTGCCGGTGACCTCGGTGCTGCACTACACCGACGCGCTGCCGCCGCACGAATTGCCGATCGTCGTCACCGGCCTCGCCGAAGAGGAACTCGGCCGCCACGGCACCGAGGGCGCGATGCGCCGCGCCCACGCGACGCTCGATCCGAAGGAGCCGAGCGTCGTCGTCACCGGCTCGATCGCCGAGATGATCGGTGGCGGCGTCACGCCGGAGGGCACCAACCTCCAGCGCTTCCTGCCCCGCACCATCGACGAGGACCAGTGGCAATCCGCCGACCGGGCCCTGTCCTGGCTCTGGGCCGAGTACGGCGCCAAGAAAGCCGCCAAGAAGGGCGTGATCCCGCCGCGGCCGGAGCGGGCGGAAGGCGTCAAGCCGCGGGTCAACCTGATCGGCCCGGCCTACGGCACCTTCAACATGCCCTCCGACCTCGCCGAGATCCGGCGCCTCGTCGAGGGCATCGGCGCCGAGGTGAACCTGGTCTTCCCGCTCGGCACCCACCTGTCCGACATCCCGCGCCTCGTCGAGGCCGACGCCAATATCTGCCTCTACCGCGAATTCGGGCGGCTGCTCTGCGAAGCCCTCGACCGGCCCTATCTCCAGGCGCCGATCGGCGTGCACAGCACCACCAAGTTCCTGCGCGCGCTCGGCGAGATTCTGGGGCTCGATCCCGAGCCGTTCATCGAGCGGGAGAAGCACACGACGCTGAAGCCCCTGTGGGACCTCTGGCGCTCGGTGACGCAGGACTTCTTCGCCTCGGCGAGCTTCGGCGTGGTGGCGACCGACACCTATGCCCGCGGCCTGCGCCACTTCCTCGAGGACGAGATGGGCCTGCCCTGCCGGTTCGCGTTTTCGCGAAAAGCCGGCGCCAAGCCCGACAACGCGGCCGTCCGGCAGGCGATCCGCGAGACGCCGCCGCTGGTCCTGTTCGGCTCCTACAACGAGCGCCTCTACCTCGCCGAGAGCGGCGGCCGGGCGATGTTCATCCCGGCCTCGTTCCCCGGTGCCGTGGTGCGGCGGCACACCGGCACGCCGTTCATGGGCTACTCGGGCGCGACCTACCTGGTGCAGGAAGTCTGCAACGCGCTGTTCGACGCGCTCTTCCACATCCTGCCGCTGTCCCGCGACATGGACGCCGTCGAGGCGACGCCGGCCCGGGCGCCGAATTCCGCTCACTCGGCGCTGCCCTGGGACGACGAGGCCCGCCAGCGCCTCGACGCCTCGGTGGAGGCGAGCCCGGTCCTGGTGCGGATCTCCTTCGCCAAGCGCCTGCGCGACGCCGCCGAGCGCGAAGCGGCCCGCGCGGGGGCCGACAGCGTCACCGGCGCTTTCGTCGAGCGCGCCCGCGTCGCGCTCGCGGCGGCCTGACGGCTGCGCCTTTTCCGGCGCGGCATCCGCCGCGCCGGCCACCAACACGCCTCGCGGAATCCCGCGGGCAGGGAGGAGAGCCGAGATCATGAGAGCCGGAACCATGTCCCGTTCGTTCGTCACGGTGTCCCGGTCCCGTTCGGAGGCGGTCCAGTTCCGGGCCATCCTGGCGGCGACCTACCCGGTCTTCGTCGTCGCCGCCTTGCTCCAGCGCCTGCGGCCGGGGCCCGCCGCCCCGATCGGGCCCCGGCGCTCGGTCTTCGGCGAGGCGCGGGCGATGGCGCTCTCGGCGATCCCCTTCGCCTTCATGGGGTGAGGCCGCCGGGCCGGCTCGCCCGGTCCGAGGTCTCCTGTCGGGTCCGAGTTTCCGCCCCCATCCTGGGCGGCGGAGAGACCGCCCGTCCGTCACGGCCGGGCAAAGCCGCGCGGGAGCCCCCGCGCGGATCCGCATCCGGAGGTTCGGCAATGGCCAACGGCATGGACAAACCCAGCGTACTGTCAGGACTCACCGAAGAGGAGGCGAAGGAGTTCCACGGAATCTTCGTCACCAGCTTCATCATCTTCACGGCGATCGCGGTCGTCGCGCACTTCCTCGTCTGGCTGTGGCGGCCCTGGCTGCCCGGGCCGAACGGCTATTCCGCGCTGGAGAGCGGCGTGAAGGTCGCCGCCACCAGCATCCTGCCCTTCATCTCGTAGGCAAGGACGTCCGCCATGCATAAGGTCTGGCTTCTCTTCGATCCGCGCCGCACGCTGGTGGCCCTCGCCACCTTCCTGTTCGTGCTCGCGATCCTGATCCACTTCATCCTGCTCAGCACCAACCGGTTCAACTGGCTGGAAGGCCCGGCGGTGAAGAAGGCGGAGATCCCCCACAGCCTCGTCCTGCCGACCTGATCGGCCGGCGGACCGGGCGCCCCTCGTGACGGGCGCCCTCGCACCGCGGGCGGGGATGACACCCCACCCGCGGCCACCACGCTTTTCGCGGACGGGGAGGGCCGCGCCAATGGCCATGCTGAACTTCGAGCGCAAATACCGGGTCCGCGGAGGCACTTTGCTCGGCGGCGACCTGTTCGATTTCTGGGTCGGGCCGTTCTATGTCGGCTTCTTCGGGGTCACGGGCCTGTTCTTCACCCTGCTCGGCACCGGACTGATCGTCTGGGGCGCGGCGATCGGCCCGACCTGGAACGTCTGGCAGATCAACATTGCACCGCCCGACCTGTCATACGGCCTGGCCCTGGCTCCCTTACGCGAGGGCGGCCTGTGGCAGATCATCACCTTCTGCGCTGTCGGGTCCTTCGGGTCCTGGGCCCTGCGCGAGGTCGAGATCTGCCGCAAGCTCGGCATCGGCTACCACGTCCCGTTCGCCTTCTCGGTCGCGATCTTCGCCTACGTGACCCTGGTGGTGATCCGACCGATGCTGATGGGCGCCTGGGGCCACGGCTTCCCCTACGGGATCCTGAGCCACCTCGATTGGGTGTCGAACGTTGGATATCAGTATCTCCACTTCCACTACAACCCGGCGCATATGCTCGGCGTGACGTTCTTCTTCACGACGACCTTCGCGCTGTCGCTGCACGGCTCGCTGATCCTGTCCTCGGTCAATCCCGGAAAGGGCGAGGTGGTCAAGACCCCCGAGCACGAGGACACCTACTTCCGCGACACGATCGGCTACTCGATCGGCACGCTCGGCATCCATCGGCTGGGCCTGTTCCTCGCCCTCTCGGCCGGGTTCTGGAGCGCCGTCTGCATCGTCATCAGCGGCCCGTTCTGGACCCGCGGCTGGCCCGAATGGTGGGGCTGGTGGCTGAGCCTGCCGATCTGGCGCTGAGTTCCGGCTCCGGTTTCCTGCCGCGTTCGTAAGACACCACCCTTCAGAAGGCATCCGCCACCATGGGGTATTATCAGAACATCTACACGCAGGTTCAGGTCCATCCGCTCCACCCGGAGGCCGGGGTCGAGATTCCGGAGATCGAGAACCGCACCGGCCAGGGCGGCTTCAGCTACCTCGCCGGCCTCATCGGCAATGCCCAGATCGGGCCGATCTATCTCGGCACCCTCGGCACCCTGTCGCTGGCGAGCGGCTTCATCGCCTTCGAGATCATCGGCCTCAACATGTGGGCGTCGGTGAACTGGGATCCGGTGCAGTTCATCCGCCAGTTGCCCTGGCTCGCCCTCGAGCCGCCCCGACCGGAATACGGGCTCAAGATCCTGCCGCCGCTGGCGGAGGGCGGCTGGTGGCTGCTGGCCGGCTTCTTCCTCACCGCCTCGATCCTACTGTGGTGGGTGCGGCTCTTCCGCCGCGCGCAGGCGCTGGGCCTCGGCTACCACGTGCCCTGGGCCTTCGCCTCGGCGATCTGGCTCTACCTGGTGCTCGGGTTCATCCGGCCGATCCTGATGGGGAGCTGGAGCGAGGCGGTGCCGTTCGGGATCTTCCCGCATCTCGACTGGACCGCGGCGTTCTCGCTGCGCTACGGCAACCTGTTCTACAACCCGTTCCACATGCTCTCGATCGTCTTCCTGTACGGGTCGACGATGCTGTTCGCCATGCACGGCGCCACCATCCTGGCGGTGAGCCGCTACGGCGGCGAGCGTGAGATCGAGCAGATCGTCGATCGCGGGACCGCGACCGAGCGCGCCGCCCTGTTCTGGCGCTGGACCATGGGCTTCAACGCCACGATGGAATCGGTCCACCGCTGGCTGTGGTGGTTCGCCTTCCTCACCACGCTCACCGGCGGCATCGGCATCCTGCTCACCGGCACCGTGGTCGACAACTGGTACCTCTGGGCGGTCAAGCACGGCGTCGCCCCGCACTACCCGCAGATCTACGGCCCGGTGGTGGATCCGCTGGCCAACCCGGGAGGCACGCCATGAAGCTCGCGCTCCAAATCCTCGGCGTCGTGGCGGCGGTGCTGCTGACCGGCGCGATGTTCGGCACCGCGGGCTGGACGAGGCCCCCGGTCCGCTCCGAGCAGACGGGCTTCCGCGGCACCGGCATGGTGCAGGTGCAGAATCCCCGCGCCCTGGCGGTGAAGCTCGACGAGAACGCCGCGCCGGCGCCGCAGGACCCTGCCCCGCCCGGCGGCGATCCGGCGACGCAGACCTACCAGAACGTCAAGGTGCTGACCGACCTCTCGACCGACCAGTTCAACCGCCTGATGGTTTCGATCACCGAGTGGGTGGCGCCCGAGCAGGGCTGCGCCTATTGCCACAACGTCGAGAACATGGCCGACGACAGCGTCTACGCGAAGACGGTGGCGCGCTCGATGCTCCGGATGGTCCGGCACATCAACGCCGACTGGAAGAACCACGTCGGTCAGACCGGCGTCACCTGCTACACCTGCCACCGCGGCAACCCGGTTCCGAAAGGGGTCTGGCACGACAATCCCGGGCCCCCCCACGCGCAAGGCTTCGCCGCCCGGGACGGCGGCCAGAACCACCCGGCGCCCGAGGCCGGCCTGACCTCGCTGAACTATGACCCCTACAAGGATCTGCTCGGCGACAAGGACACCGACCAGAACGCGATCCGGGTCGCGGCAAAGACGGCCCTGCCCACCAGCCCGTCGAAGCCGCTCCAGACCACCGAGAAGACCTATGCCCTGATGATCCACATGTCGGAAGGGTTGGGCGTCAATTGCACCTACTGCCACAACAGCCGCGCCTTCTCGTCCTGGGAGGAGAGCACCCCGAAGCGCGTCACCGCCTGGCACGGCATCCGGATGGTGCGCGACATCAACGGCACCTACATCACGCCGCTGACCCCGGTCCTGCCCGAGGCCCGGCTCGGGCCGGAGGGCGACCCGCCGAAGGCCAACTGCACCACCTGCCATCAGGGCCTGGCCAAGCCCCTCAACGGTGCCCAGATGCTCAAGGACTATCCCGAACTCGCCGGAGGGCCGATGCCGGCGGCCAAGTGAGAGCGGCCAAGTGAGAGCGGCCAAAGTAAGGGCTGCTTCCCGGGATCGCCATCTGATTGCCATCTGACAAGGCCCCGGTTCCGCCAGGAACCGGGGCCTTGTCCGCATCAAGGCAGACGGAAAATCGGTGGCACCGCCGGTTCACGCCCGCTTCCCCTCACGCTCGGCCCGAGGCGTGGGGCGCCGACATCGCCGTCGGCGCGGGGGCCGGCCGGTCGATGTCCTATCGGGTGGCGGTGGCGTGTCCGTGGTCGACTGGGGGTCGGGTCGCCGTCTGCGGCCGGATCCGGTACCAGCCGACATAGAGCGCCGGCAGGAAGAACAGGGTCAGGAAGGTCGCCGCGATGATGCCGCCGATCATCGCGTAGGCCATCGGTCCCCAGAAGACCTCGCGGGCGATCGGCACCATGCCGAGGCTCGCGGCCGCCGCCGTGAGCAGGATCGGGCGCATGCGGTGGCAGGTCGCCTCCACCACGGCGTCCCACGGGGTCATGCCCTCCGCCTCGAACTCGTCGATCTGGGTCACCAGGATCACGGCGTTGCGGATGATGATGCCGATCAGCGCCAGGATGCCGAGGATCGCCACGAAGCCCATCGGCGCGCCTGACGGCAGCAGCGCCGCGACGACCCCGATCAGGCCGAGGGGCGCCACGCTCGAGACGAGGAAGAGCTTCTGGAGGCTCTGGAGCTGAACCATCAGGAAGAAGGCCATCACCAGCAGCATCACCGGCACCACCGCGGCGATCGGACCCTGGCCCTTGGCCGCCTCCTCCACGGCGCCGCCGGTCGCGACGTCGTAGCCGTCCGGCAGCTCGGAGCGGAACTGGCTCAAGGCGGGCGCGAGGGCGTCGACCACCGTCGGCGGCTGGGTCGCGTCCGTGATCGCGGCGCGGACCGTGATCGTCGGCATCCGGTCCCGGCGCCAGACGATCGGCTGCTCCAGGTCGTAGTGGATCTTGGCGAAGGCGAGCAGCGGCACCGTCGCGCCGCCGGCGGTCGGGACCTGGAGGCTCTGGAGCGTGTCGACGGAACGCCGTTCCGGCCCCTGCGCCCGGCCGACCACGTCGACAAGGTAGATCGCGTCGCGGACCTGGGTGATCGTGGTGCCGCCGACCACGCCGTTGAGGATGCCGGCGATGTCCTGCGAGGTCACGCCGAGCTGGCGCGCCTTGTCCTGGAGGATCTCGACCCGCAGCACCTTGCCGGGCTCGTTCCAGTCGAAGGTCGGCAGGCCGATATGCGGGTTCTGCGCGATCAGGTTGGCGAGCTTGAGGGCTTGCGCCCGCACCACCTGGAGGTCGGGGCCGCTGACCCGGTACTGGATCGGCCGGCCGACCGGGGGGCCGAGATCGAGGGGATGGAGGAAGACGTCGGTGCCGACGAAGTCGCGCCGGGCGAGCGCGTTGAGCCGTGCCATGGTGCGGTCGCGGGCCTCCAGCGACACGGTCTCGATCACGATCTGGCCGAAGAAGGCGTTGGAGAGCTGCTGGTCGAGGGGCAGGTAGAAGCGGATCGCGCCCTGGCCGACATAGGAACTCCAGCGCTTGATCTCCGGATCGCCCTTCAGGGATTCCTCGAACCGGTCCATCTGCGCCTTGGTCTCACTGATGCTGGCATTCTGCGGCAGCGTCAGGTCGACCAGCACCTCGGGCCGGTCGGAGGCCGGGAAGAATTGCTGCTGCACGTGGCCCATGCCGACGATCGCGGCACCGAGCATCCCGATGCAGACCGCCACGGTGATCCAGCGGAAGCGCATCGCCGGCAGCAGCAGGGCCCGGAAGGCGTTGAGCAGGCGGCTCGGCTTCTCGTGGTGGCCCTTCATGGTCTTCGGCAGGATCTTCATGCCGATGAGCGGCGCGAACAACACCGCCACCACCCAGGAGACGAGGAGCGAGGCCGCGATCACCACGAACAGCGAGTAGGTGTATTCACCCGCCGCCGAGCCGTTGAAGCCGATCGGCAGGAAGCCCGCGACGGTGACGAGGGTGCCGGTCAGCATCGGGAAGGCGGTGGAGGTGTAGGCGAAGGTCGCGGCCTTGTGCAGGCTGTCGCCGGCTTCCAGCCGCGCCACCATCATCTCGACGGTGATCATCGCGTCGTCGACGAGGAGGCCGAGCGCGATGATGAGCGCGCCGAGCGAGATGCGTTGCAGCGTGACCCCCATGATCTCCATGATGACGAACACGATGGCGAGCACCAGCGGGATCGAGAACGAGACGACGAGGCCGGCCCGCATCCCGAGGCTCAGGAACGAGACCACGAGCACGATCACCACCGCCTCGACGAGGGCCTTGGTGAAGCCGCCGACCGCCTCCTCGACGATGCGCGGCTGGTCCGAGACGAGATGGATGCCGACGCCGACGGGGAGCTCGGCCTCGACCTGGCGCATCCGGGACTTCAAGGCCGCGCCGAATTCGAGCAGGTTGCCGCTCTGCTGCATGGCGATGGCGAGCCCGATCGCCGGCTTGCCGTTGTAGCGGAAGAGCGCTTCGGGCGGATCGATGGTGCCGCGCTCGATCTCGGCCACGTCGGAGAGGCGGAAGAACCGGTCGTTGACCCGCAGGTTGATGGCCTTCAGGCTGTTCTCGTCGGTGAACTGGCCGCCGACCCGCACCGAGACCCGCTCCGGCCCGGCCTGGATCACGCCCGAGGGCGCCACCGCGTTCTGGGCCTGCAAGGTCTTGATCAGCGATTGCGAGTCGACGCCGAGGCCGGCGAGCTTGCGGGTCGAGAAGCCGAGATAGATCACCTCGTTCTGGGCACCGATGATCTGGGTCTTGCCAATGCTCGGCACCTTGATGATCCGGGTCCGCACCGTCTCGACGTAGTCGCGCAGCTGGCGCATCGAGAGCCCGTCGGCCGTGAAGGCGTAGACGTTGCCGTAGACGTCGCCGAACTCGTCGTTGAAGAACGGCCCCTGCATTCCCTGCGGGAAGTTGCCCTTGATGTCGCCGAGGCGCTTGCGGACCTGGTAGAACAGCCAGGGGATCGTCTGCGGCGGGGTGGTGTCGCGCAGGTTCACGAACACCGTCGCCTGGCCGGGCGTGGTGTAGCTGCGGGTGTAGTCCACCGCGCCGATCTGTTGCAGCTCCTTCTCGATCCGGTCGGTGACCTGGTCGAGGGTGTCGGCGATGGTGGCCCCGGGCCACACCGCCTGCACCACCATGGTCTTGATGGCGAAGGCCGGGTCTTCCTCGCGGCCGAGCTTGCGGTAGGACATCGCCCCGGCGACGATCGCCACCGCCATCAGGAACCAGACGAAGGAGCGGTGCGACAGCGCCCATTCGGAGAGATTGAACGACTTCATCGGGCGCGACCTCGCGCTGAAAGGGGTTTGGGAGACGGGCCGTCCGGCCGCGCGCGACAGAATCGGGGAGCGGTCAGAGGCCGGAGGCGACGAGGCGCACCGGCTGCCCGTCCTTCAGGCTGTGGACGCCCGCCACCACCACGGTCTCGCCGGCCTTGAGGCCGTCGCTCAGGGTCACCGCGTCGTCGTCGGGGTCGACGGTGGCGTCCCGCGGGACGACCGCGACCTCGCGGCGGGAGACCGACTTGCCGTCCGGTGCGACCACCCAGACGCTGGTGCGGGTGTCCTCCCGCAGCAGGGCGGTGGCCGGCAGGCTGATGCGCGGCGGGGTGGCGCGCGCCAGCGCCACCGTGATGGTGGTCCCGAGGCGGAACGCCTCCGGGGGGGCGACGAGGGTCATCCGCACCCGGCGCGTCCGGGTCGCCGGGTCGGCGAGGGGGCCGATCTCGCGCACCAGGCCCTTGACGGTGATGGTCGGGGCGGCCTGGAGCGTCACGGTGAACGCGGTGCCGGCCGTGATGCCGGCCATCAGCCCGTCCGGGATGTCGACCACCGCCTCGCGGATGTCGGGCCGGGCGAGCGTCACCACGGCCTGGCCGGCGCTCACCACCTGGCCGATCTCGGCGCTCCAGGCGGTCACCACCCCGTCGACATCGGCCTTCAGGGTGGCGTAGCCCAGCTCGTCGGTCGCCTTCTGGAGGGCGGCCTTCGCCTGGGCCAGGCGCGCCGTGGCGGTGTCGCGGGTGGCCACCGCCGCGTCGAGGGCGGCCTGGGTGACGTTGCCGCCCTCGAACAGGGTGCGCTGGCGCCCCTCGACGGCGCTGGCATTGGCAAGCTGCGCCTCGGCGTCGGTGACGTCCGCCCGGGCCCGGGTGACGGCGAATTGCAGCACGGTGGGATCGAGGGCGGCGAGCCGCGCCCCCTTGGGCACCAGGTCGCCGACATAGACGTCGCGGGCGACCATCCGGCCCGGGACCCGGAACCCGGCTTGCGTCTGGTAGCGCGGCTCGACCGTGCCGGCGAACGGCCCGAAGGTCTCGGCGGTGCGGACCTCGACCTTGGTGGTGAGGACCGGCCGCACCGGCGGCGGCGCCTCGACCTTTTCCGCCTGGCAGGCGGCCAGAAACACGAGAACGGCGAGGGCGGGGACGTGCTTCACTTCGCGTCCTCCCCGACCACCGCGACCTTCTGGCCCGGGCGCAGGAGCTGGATCCCGGCGGTGACCACCCGCTCGCCCGGCGCGATGCCGTCCGAGAGCACGATGGCCGAGCCGGCATAGCGGTCGATGGTGACGGTCTTCGGCGCGACGGTGCCGCTGCCCGGATCGAGCACCCAGACCGCCGGCCGGTCCTGCCAGCGGAACAGCGCGCTCCAGGGCAGGCTGATCGCCTGCCGGGACCGGAAGCGGCCGAGGCCCGCCACCGTGGCGCCCAGCGACATCTCGGGCGGTACCGCCGACAGGCCGATCTTGACCCGCACGCCGCCCGAGGACGGATCGACCGCCGGGGAGATCTCCCGGACCGTGCCGGTGACGCGCACCCGCGGGTCGGACAGGAGGATGACGTCGATGGTCCTGCCCTCCGGCGGTTCGGCGAGCAGCGTCTCGGAGACGATGAACACCGCGTCCCGCGGGCCGTCCTGGGCCAGGGTGAAGACGGTCTGGCCCGACTGCACCACCTGGCCGGCCTCCGCGTTGCGCGCCGTGATGATGCCGGGGACGCCGGTCTTCAGCTCGGTATAGGAGAACTGCTCGCGGGCATTGCCGAGGGCGGCCCTGGCCGATTCCACCGAAGCCTGGGTGGTGCGCAGGGTCTGCTCGGCCTGGTCGTAGGCGGTGCGGGTGGTGTAGCCGCCGCGCATCAGCGATTGCTGGCGCTCGAAGCTCACCCGCGCCTGGGTCAGCAGGGCCTCGGCCGAGGCGAGGGCGGCCTGCGCGGTGTCGACGTTGACCTGCTGCTCCTGCGGCTCGAGTCGGGCCAGCACCTGGTCGGCGGTGACGTGCTCGCCCACCTCGACCAGGCGCTCCTGGATCTTGCCGCTGACCCGGAAGGCGATGTTGCTCAGGAACTTGGCCTGGATGTCGCCGGTCAGGGCGACCTGGGCCGAGACCGGAGCCAGCGCCGCCGTGACCACGCGGACCTGGGCCAGCAGGCCGGCCTGCGGCGCCGCTTGCGTCGCGGCGCTCTTGGCGTCGGTCTTGGCGTCGGCCTTGGTATCGGTCTTGGTATCGGTCTTGGCGGTGAGGACGGGCGCGTCGGCGCAGGCCGGGCCCGCAACGAGCAGCGCGGCCAGAATGGCCGAGCGGTGGACGGCCGAGCGGCCGGCGCCCCGGAGGATCGGGCTGGGTCTCATGATCGTCGCGCGTACCGGTTCGGCGTGGGGCGGAAAGCTGTCGGGAGAAGCGTGAAGGAGCGGCCGCGAGGGGGCGGATGCGGCCGCTCCTTCCAGATGTGGCGGGCTCCCCGCAAGGGAAGCGCCGCCGCATCTGTGGGGGAGGCCCCGGCGATGGGCCGGGGCGAAGGCAAAACGGCGAGGACGGCTCAAGACGAGCGCATCGGCGCCGGCTCGGCCGCGCAGGGCGTGGCGAGCGGATCGAGGCGGGTCAAGGCCAGCAAGCCGGCCCAGCCGGCAAGGGCCAGCAAGCCGGCCGAGCCGGCAAGGGCCAGCAGGCCGGCCCAGCCGGCAAGGGCGACAAGCGCCAGGGTGAGGGCCGGGACCGCGCCGCGCCGGGGGAGCAGCCGATGCATGCGGGGGACCGCGGGAGCGTGGGGGCCGTTGGCCAACCGGGTGAACCCGGGCCGGGTCGGCGGGGTTGGACGGGACCGGCGGATCCGGGACGGGCACACCACCGTGCGAGCCATGGCGCGCTCCTTGAAGGCGACGCCCGTCTCGTACTAATAACTGACCAGGCAGTCAATAAGGGTGCGAGATGGCAGTGGCGGGGGGGGGGCGGGGG
>NZ_LABX01000116.1 GCF_001043915.1 Methylobacterium aquaticum
AGGTGGCGTTGCCGGCGACGGTCAGGGTGCCGATGGAGTTGCCGGGGGCGACGGTGCCGCCGGATTGGGCCACGACGCCGCCGACCGTGCCGGTGCCGCCGAGCAGGCCGCCGGCGCCGACCGTGACCTGGCCGGCGATGGTGCCGTTGGCGAAGAGCGCGCCGGTCTGGCCGATGGCGACGTCGGTGGTCAGCCGGTCGGTGGCGGCCATCTGCAAGGTGCCGATGACGTTGCCGAAGTAGCCGGCGGCCGAGTACAGGTCGACGCGCGTCCAGTAGCTGAGCGGCGTGCCGTAGAAGGCTGTGAGCGCGTTCGACTCGGTGTTGACGACGATCTGGTTGATCGTGTCCGTGGCGAGGGTGCCGGAGAGGCCACCGGTGGGGGCGATCCGCTGGGCTGCCGCGGAGCTGCCGCCGTAGATCGGGGCGAGCAGGATCGAGGCGTCGGGCCCGCCCGCGGGGGCCGCCTCGCGCGGCGCCTGCGCGAAGGTCAGGGTCGGCAGGCCGAAGGTCTGGCGCTGCTGGTGGAGGGCCTGGTTCGCGGCGGACGGCAGGTAGGGGTTGTTGGCGGTGTTGGCGGCGCTTGCCGCGCAGGTCGCCACCGAGGCGCCGCACTGGGCCGCCAGGTAGCTCTGCATCTGGCTCGACGCCTGGGTGTACAGGCTCGGCAGGTCGATGGCGGTGCCGGTGGTTGCGGCGTTGTTGATGTAGAGCGGGTTGGTGAAGCCTTGCGCGAGGTCGTAATACGACTGGGCCCGGCCGCCGATGATGTCGAGCGGGTAGTGCACGCCGAGCACGCTGCGACTCTCACCGTATTCGGCCGAGCGCAGCACCATGCTCTGGTAGGCCTGCGGCACCAGCATGCCGATCAGGGTGCCGTAGACGTAGCCGTAGGTGCTGTGGCCGCTCGGGAAGGACGGATTGGTGTCGACGCCGACGCGCGCCGTCGGATCGAAGACCGTGATCCGGTCCGGCGCCACCTGATAGGGACGCGAGCTGCCATAGGGATCCTGGCCGGCCTGGGTGTTGGTCACCCCGTAGGCGAGGTCGTAGACGCTGTCGCGGGTGTTGGGCAGGCCGCCGAAGGTCGGCAGCGAGGAGCCGGACGGGGCCACGGCCGGCACCGCGACGTAGTTTGCCGGCAGGGTGCTCGGATTGTTGGCCGCACCGTTGGCGAAGTAGTTCTTGGCCACCGACGAATCGGTCCCCGCGAGGGCGAAGGACGAGGCGAGCAGGGCTTCGGTCGCGCCGAGCGGGCCGGTGGCGCCGCCGGCCACGCCGCGGACGTAGATCGGGCCGAGGACGGAGCCGAGGCCGCCGACCGGGCGCTGCGGCACGAGACCGTTCACCGCCGCCTGGGGCGGCAGGCCGCCGGCGAGGTTCGCCCCCGCGCCGTAGCCGGTGAGGCCGGCCGGCGAATAGGCCGCCCCGACCGAGATGAAGAGGTTCTTGTCGCTCATCGCCTCGGCCTTGCGGGCCGGCGTCGAGAGCGTGTTGAGCGCCACCGCCTGATCGAGGTTGGCCCGCAGCATCGCCTGCCCCGCCGCCGTGGCGTTGAGGCCCAGATAGGGGCCAAGCAGGGTGATGACGTTGGCGGCGGCCGGCGTGACGTTGGCGGTCTGTGCCAGGGCGGCGGAGCCGCTCAGGGTGCCGGCCACGGTTCCGGCGATGAGGGCGGCGCGGGAAACGCCGTATCGGAGGTGCATGGTTCAAGTCCCCGGGGCGGGAGGGTCGATCCGCGGCCAAGGGCTGACGCAAAGTGAGGATTCGCGCATATTCATAATCTAGTCATAAATGAGGCGAGCCGCCCACGTGACATCCGCGCAACAGGGCGACGACACGCGGCGGCGCCGACCGGGACGGCACACAGGGCATCCCCTCGCTCTTTCCAAGAAACCCTTGCCCAGAAGCTCTTGCCCAGAAGCCCTTGCCCTTTCCCGGGAACCTGCTATAGGCCGCGCCTCGCGTTCGCTCCGGCCGGGGGCTGAACGGACGGTGTCGGGTCTTCCAGACCCGGCATAGGGGCTCGCCCCGTCGTCCCGTGTCTCCGCCTTCGAACAACCGCTCGGGCCTTTGCAGGCTCGAAGGGCTTGGCGCCGTGCGACGCGAGGACGAACCGGCCCGACGCCCGAAACCGCTTCCCGCGTTGTCGAGCAGCGGGCCTTAGTCTCCCTGAGAAAGGCCCATCATGGCTCTTTACGAGCATGTGTTCCTGGCTCGCCAGGACGTGACCTCGCAGCAGGTCGAAACGATGGTCGAGACCTACAAGTCCGTCATCGAGCAGAACGGCGGCAAGGTCGAGAAGACCGAGATGTGGGGCGTGAAGTCCCTCGCCTACCGCATCCGCAAGAACCGCAAGGCGCATTTCACCCTCCTCAACATCGACGCTCCCCCGGCGGCCCTCGCCGAGATGGAGCGCCAGATGCGGATCTCGGAGGACGTGCTGCGCTTCATGACCGTGCGCGTCGAGGCGCTCGAGGCCGAGCCGTCCGCGATGATGCAGAAGCGCGACCGCGACGAGCGCAAGGACCGCGAGCGCGGCCGTCGCCGCGACGACGACGGCTTCGGCGGCGGCTTCGGCGGGGACCGCCCGGAGCGCGGCGAGCGTCCGGAGCGCGGCGACCGCGCCGACCGCAACACGAACGAGGAGCAGTAAGCCATGGCTTTCGGTGCTGGTGGCGGCGGCGGTGGCCGTCGTCCGTTCTTCCGTCGGCGCAAGACCTGCCCGTTCTCGGGCCCCAACGCCCCGAAGATCGACTACAAGGACGTGAAGCTGCTCTCGCGCTACGTCTCCGAGCGCGGCAAGATCGTGCCCTCGCGCATCACCGCGGTGTCGGCCAAGAAGCAGCGCGAGCTCGCCCAGGCGATCAAGCGCGCCCGCTTCCTGGGCTTCCTGCCCTACGTGATCCGCTAAACCTCTGATCAACAACCCGGCGGCATCGCGCCGCCGGGTCGCTGGGGCGGGCCTTTACCGCCTCTAACCCCGCCCGGACCGGGCGGCGGGACAGCGGACAGGTCTTGTCATGGTTCGTCATACCGGCATCGGCGTCATCGCCGGCCTCGCCTCGGCGCTCCTGATCGGGGTCGTCGTCCAGGCCACGCCGCTCGCGCTCGCGCTCTACCTGCTCGCCCCGCTGCCGATCCTGATCGTGGCGATGGGCTGGAGCCACCGGACCGGCCTCGTGGCCGCCGCCGCCGGCACGCTCGCCCTCGCCCTCGTCTCCTCGCCCTTGCGCGGCCTCGCCTTCCTGGTCTCGACGGCCTTGCCCGCCTGGTGGCTCGGCTATCTCGCCCTGCTCGGCCGTCCCAAAGCCTCCGGTGGAGCGGCGGCGGGCGAGATGGAATGGTACCCGACCGGGCGCCTTCTGGCCTGGGTCGCCGTCACCGCGGCACTCGCCCTCGTCGTCGTGGTGATGCTGTCCTCCGGCGACCACGCCGCCTACCAGGACCGGGTCCGCCGCCTGGCCCAGGCGATGCTCCAGCTCCAGATCCAGGAATCCCCGTCACGGGGCGCCGGGCTGGACGAGGACGACCTCGCCCGCATCGCCGAGCGGGTCGCCGGCCTCGCCCCCGCCATCATGGCGACGACCTTCACGCTGCTCCTCACCTTCTATCTCTGGGCCGGAGCCCGGGTGGTGCAGATCTCCGGCCGCCTGGCCCGGCCCTGGCCGGATCTCCCCGCCACCGTCCTGCCGCGCCGGGCCCTGTGGGGATTGGTGATCGGCGCCGTGCTGTCGGTCGCGCCGGGTTATGCCGGGGCCTTCGGGGTCGCGCTGCTCGGCGCCCTCTCGACCGCCCTGGCGCTGCAAGGGCTGGCGGCGCTGCACGACCGCAGCCGGGGCAAGCCCGGGCGCACGCCGATGCTGATCGGCCTCTACGTCCTGGTCTTCCTCACGCAGGGGCTGGCGCTCGCGGCGCTCGCCGTCTTCGGCCTCGTCGACGCCCTCGCCGGGCGCCGCCGGCCGGCTCAGGCGCCGCCGGTGGCCTGACGCCAACGAATCCCCGGGCCGCCCAGGCGATCCGGATCCCCGACGGCGGCATCCCCGCCATCACCATCCGGGGCCGCGAGGTCCCCCAGCAAAGGACGACGACCATGGAAGTGATCCTGCTCGAGCGCGTGGCCAAGCTCGGCCAGATGGGCGAAACCGTGAAGGTGCGGGCGGGCTTCGCCCGCAACTTCCTCCTCGCCCGCGGCAAGGCCCTGCGCGCCACCGAGGCCAACAAGAAGCGCTTCGAGGACCAGCGCGCCCAGCTCGAGGCCCGCAACCTCGAGCGCCGCGCGGAGGCCGAGAAGGTCGGCGAGACCCTGAACGGCAAGAGCTTCGTGCTCATCCGCCAGGCCGGCGAGACCGGCGTGCTCTACGGCTCGGTTTCCCCGCGCGACCTCGCCGAGGTGGTGACCCAGGAGGGCTTCACCATCAACCGCGACCAGTTCAACATCGCGCAGCCGATCAAGACGCTGGGTCTGCACACGGTCCCGGTCGTGCTGCACCCCGAGGTCGAGGTCACCGTGACCGTCAACGTCGCCCGCAGCCCCGAGGAGGCCGAGCGCCAGTCCCGCGGCGAGTCGACCACCACCCGCGAGGAGTTCAACCTCGACGATCTCGGCCTCGAGGTCGGGGCCGCCCTGGCCGAGGCCGGCCCGGAGGCGGACGACCGCTGATCGATCCCCAGGCTGTCCCGTCCCGTGGGCGGGATAGCCGGGACAACGGGGACAAGCCCGGCGATCGGACTTGACTTGTTCCCATTTTGTTCCAGCATGGCGGGGTTCGCGGCGTGAGTCGCGGGCCCCGCCTGCGTTTCGGACGACCGGCCGCGGCCCTCGGGCAAGGTTTCGTCAAGGATGCAAGGTTTGGTCAACGACGACGATGCGATGGTCGCCGCAGCGTCTATGATCTGACACGCGGTCGCATCGACCCGTGCCGCCCCCCTCGATGAGCCGGAGCCCCGCCGGATGGCCATTCCCAGCACCCTGACGGCGAATCTCGAACCCGTGCAGCAGGAATACCGCGTCGCGCCGCACAACATCGACGCGGAACAGGCGCTGCTCGGTGCGATCCTGGTCAACAACGACGCCTTCTACCGGGTCTCGGACTTCCTGCTCCCCGAGCACTTCATGGAGGAGGTGCACCGGCGGATCTACGAGGTGTCGATCAGCCTGATCAAGGCCGGCAAGCTCGCGAGCCCGATCACGCTGAAGACCTATCTGGGCGACGCCGATCTCGGCGGCCTCACGGTCGGCCAGTACCTCGCGCGGCTCGCCGCCGAGGCGACGACGGTCATCAATTCCGAGCATTACGGCCGGACGATCTACGACCTGGCGCTCCGCCGGCGCCTCATCACCATCGGCGAGGACCTGGTCAACGGCGCCTACGAGGCCCCGGTCGAGACCTCGCCGCGCGAGCAGATCGAGGCGACCGAGCGCCGGCTCTACGAACTGGCCGAGACCGGCAAGTACGATGGCGGCTTCCAGAAATTCTCCGACGCCCTGACGGCGGCGGTCGACATGGCGGCCAAAGCCTATCAGCGCGAGGGGCGGCTGTCGGGCATCGCCACCGGCCTGTCCGACCTCGACGCCAAGATGGGCGGCCTGCAAGCCTCGGACCTGATCATCCTGGCCGGGCGTCCCGGCATGGGCAAGACCTCGCTCGCCACCAACATCGCGTTCAACATCGCGAAAGCTTACGTCGGCGAGAAGCAGCCCGACGGCACCATCGCGACCAAGAACGGCGGCATCGTCGGCTTCTTCTCGCTCGAAATGTCGGCCGAGCAGCTCGCCACCCGCATCATCGCCGAGCAATCGGGCGTCGCCTCCTACAAGATCCGCCGCGGCGACATCCGGCCGGAGGAATTCTACAAGATCACCGACGCCGCCCGGGACATGCAGACGATCCCGTTCTACATCGACCAGACCGGCGGCATCTCGATCGCCCAGCTCGCCGCGCGCGCCCGCCGGCTCAAGCGCCAGCGCGGCCTCGACCTCCTCGTCGTCGACTACCTCCAGCTCCTCTCCGGCTCGTCCAAGAAGGGCGACAACCGGGTGCAGGAGATGACCGAGATCACCACCGGCATGAAGGCGCTCGCCAAGGAACTGGCCGTGCCGATCATCGCCCTGTCGCAGCTCTCGCGCCAGGTCGAGGCCCGCGACGACAAGCGGCCGCAGCTCTCGGACCTGCGCGAATCGGGCTCGATCGAGCAGGACGCCGACGTGGTGATGTTCGTGTTCCGCGAGGAATACTACGTCAAGAACAAGAAGCCGCGCGAGGGCACGGAAGAATTCTTCACCTGGGAAGCCGAGATGAACCGCGTCTACGGCAAGGCCGAGGTGATCCTGGGCAAACAGCGCCACGGCCCGACCGGCACGGTCGAGCTTCAGTTCGACGCCGAGATCACCCGGTTCTCGAACCTGGCCCAGGGCGACCGGCTGCCCGATACGATGTGAGGCGGAGACTCTGCCTGACTTTCGGTCAGGCGGCCCCTCCCGGGCCCTGGCGCCGCCCTCGTTGGGGGGGTAGACCGGGGACATGAGCGAATCGAGCCCCATCGGCCATGGCGGCCGCCTCACCATCGACCTCGCGGCCCTGCGGGCGAACTGGCGGGTCCTCGCCCAGGCCGCGGAGTGCCCGGAGACCGCGGCGGTCATCAAGGCCGACGCCTATGGGTGCGGGATCGCCCGGGCGGCGCCTGCCCTGTGGGCGGAGGGCTGCCGCACCTTCTTCGTCGCCCACCTGTCGGAGGCCCTCACCGCCCGGGAGGCGGTGCCGGAGGCGGCCATCTACGTGCTGAACGGCTTCCCCCCGGGCCGCGCGCCGGCCTACCGGGCCGCCGCTCTGCGGCCGGTGCTCGGCTCGCACGACGAGATCGCCGAGTGGGCGGCGGCCAACCGCGACGAGGGCGTGATTCGCCCGGCGGCGCTCCACGTCGATACCGGCATGAACCGCCTCGGCCTGTCGGTGCCGGAGGGGCTGGGGCTGGCCGGCGACCCTCTGGTGCGCCAAGCCGGCATCGACCTCCTGATGAGCCATCTCGTCAGCGCCGAGGTCGAGCACGATCCCCTGACCGACCATCAGGCCGCAGCGTTCGCACGGCTGCGCGCCGCCTATCCGGGGATCCGCGCCTCCCTGGCCAATTCCTCGGGCGACTTCCTGCCCTCCTGCCGCGCCGACCTGGCCCGTCCGGGCTACGCCCTCTATGGCGGCAATCCGCGGCCGGGCCGCGACAACCCGATGCGCCCGGTGGTGCGGCTGGAAGCCGGCATCCTCCAGATCCGCGAGGTGGCGGCCGGCGAGACCGCCGGCTACAACGCCCGCTGGACCGCCCCGGGGCCGCGCCGCCTCGCCACCCTGTCGCTGGGCTATGCCGACGGCTTTCCCCGCGCCTCGACCGGCCGCGGCGAGGCCGTGGTCGGCGGCGCGCGCTGCCCGTTCGTCGGCAACGTCTCGATGGACCTCATCATCCTCGACGTCACCGGGGCGCCGCGGGAGGCCCTGTTCCGCGGCGCGCCCGCGACCCTGATCGGCGACGGGCTCGACCTCGACGCGGTGGGGCGCAGCGCCGGCACGATCGGCTACGAGATCCTGACCAATCTCGGCCGGCGCTACGAGCGGATCTATCGGGACTGACCGATTCGAAAACCCGGTACGGAGCCGGCGCAGCGCAAGCGCCCCACGCCTTTCGAAAAGGCGGTTTTGCTCGCGCCCGGTTGGCGCTAGGCTCCCCTCCGCAAGGCCGGGGCGCGAGACCCCGGCGACGGGAGGATTCGCGCATGGACTTCACCCTCTCCGAGCGGCAGCGCCACTGGCGCGACCGGGTCCGGGCCTTCATGGACGAGCATGTCCGCCCGGCGGTGCCGACCTACAAGGCCGAGATGGAGGCGTTCGGCGCCGATCGCTGGCAGCCGGTGCCGGTGATCGAGCGGTTGAAGCCCAAGGCCCGCGAGGCCGGGCTGTGGAACCTGTTCCTGCCCCCCTCGCCCGAGCATGACGACGGCGACTTCCGCGGCGCCGGGCTCACCAACCTCGATTACGCGCTCTGCGCCGAGGAGATGGGCCGGATCTCCTGGGCCTCCGAGGTGTTCAACTGCTCGGCGCCCGATACCGGCAACATGGAGGTGCTGCACCGCTACGGCACCCGGGCGCAGAAGGAGCGCTGGCTCACCCCCCTGATGGCGGGCGAGATCCGCTCGGCCTTCCTGATGACCGAGCCGGACGTGGCCTCGTCGGATGCCACCAACATCGAAACCCGGATCCGCCGCGACGGCGACCATTACGTCGTCAGCGGCCGCAAGTGGTGGTCCTCGGGCGTCGGCGATCCCCGCTGCGCCGTCGCCATCATGATGGGCAAGACCGACACCAGCGCGCCCCTGCACCAGCAGCAATCGCAGATCCTCGTCCCCCTCGACACGCCCGGGATCGAGGTGGTGCGGATGCTGCCGGTCTTCGGCTACGACGACGCGCCGCACGGCCATGCCGAGGTGATCCTGCATGACGTGCGGGTGCCGGCCGAGAACCTGCTGCTCGGCGAGGGCCGCGGCTTCGAGATCGCGCAAGGGCGGCTCGGGCCGGGGCGCATCCACCATTGCATGCGGACCATCGGCGTTGCCGAGGAGGCGCTGGAGAAGATGGCCAAGCGCCTGCTGACCCGCGTCGCCTTCGGCAAGCGCATCGCCGACCACTCGGTCTGGGAGCAGCGCATCGGCGAGGCCCGCATCGACATCGAGATGACCCGCCTCCTCTGCCTCAAGGCAGCCGACATGATGGACAAGGTCGGCAACAAGGGCGCCAAGCTCGAGATCGCGATGATCAAGGTCGCGGCGCCCCGCATGGCGCTGAAGGTCATCGACGACGCGATCCAGGCCCATGGCGGCGCCGGCGTCAGCAGCGACGCGGGCCTCGCCTATTCTTACGCGCGCATCCGCACGCTGCGGCTCGCCGACGGGCCGGACGAGGTCCACAACCGCTCGATCGCCCGGCTCGAACTGGCGCAATACGGCAACCGCGAGCGGCCGAAGGGCTGAGCACCGATTCGGAAGATCATCCGCACGGGCCGCCCGTTCCGGAGAACGGGCTTCCCGTGCGGGCTGCAAAAAAGCACGATGATGCTTTTGACGGCGCGGAACATCGTCCCGATACTTGGGATCGACCGCGCCGCCACGACGGACGGCGCCGGCTCTTCTTCAAGGAACCAAGCGAGGATCCGTCCATGACGCAGCAAACCCCGCAGCAAACCCCGCAGCACCCCCCCGAGCCGATCCGTTTCGCCTATTGGGTGCCGAACGTCTCCGGCGGCCTCGTCGTCAGCAAGATCCCCCAGCGCACGGGCTG
This sequence comes from Methylobacterium aquaticum, assembly GCF_001043915.1. GTDB lineage: Bacteria > Pseudomonadota > Alphaproteobacteria > Rhizobiales > Beijerinckiaceae > Methylobacterium > Methylobacterium aquaticum. The sequence continues at coordinate 9,323 of NZ_LABX01000116.1, forward strand.
GGACGGCGACTACAACCGCGACCTGGCGCGGATCGCCGAGAAGGCGGGCTTCGACTACGCCCTGACCCAGATCCGCTTCACCGCCGGCTACGGCGCCGAGTACCAGCACGAATCGGTCGCCTTCAGCCACGCGCTGCTCGCCGCCACCGACACGTTGAAGGTCATCGCCGCGATCCTGCCTGGACCCTGGAATCCGACCATCGCGGCAAAGCAGATCGCCACGATCTCGCAGCTCACCCGCGGGCGCATCTCCGTCAACATCGTCAGCGGCTGGTTCTCGGGCGAGTTCCGGGCGATCGGCGAGCCCTGGCTCGACCACGACGAGCGCTATCGCCGCTCGGAGGAGTTCATCCGGTCCTTGCGCGGGATCTGGACCGAGGACGCCTTCACCTTCCGGGGCGATTTCTACCGCTACAGCAACTACACCCTGAAGCCGAAGCCGGCCGAACCGCTGCCCGAGATCTTCCAGGGCGGCTCGTCGCGGGCGGCGCGGGACATGGCGGCCCGGGTCTCCGACTGGTACTTCACCAACGGCGCCACCCCGGACAAGCTCCGTCTCCAGGTCGACGACATCCGCCACAAGGCGGCGGCGGAAGGCCGGCACGTGAGGATCGGCGTCAACGCCTTCGTGATCGCCCGCGACACCGAGGAGGAGGCCCATTCGGTCCTGAAGGACATCATCGACCAGGCCGATCCCGAGGCGGTGCGCGCCTTCGGCCACGAGGTGAAGAATGCCGGTGCCGCCTCACCCGAGCGCGAGGGCAACTGGGCGAGTTCCACCTTCGAGGATCTGGTGCAGTACAATGACGGCTTCCGCACCAACCTGATCGGTACGCCGGACCAGATCGCCGAGCGCATCCTGGCGCTCAAGGATGCGGGCGCCGATCTCGCGCTTCTCGGCTTCCTGCACTTCCAGGAGGAGGTCGCGTATTTCGGCGAGCATGTGATCCCGCGGGTGCGGGCGCTGGAAGCGGCGCGGGCCGAGCGGAAGGAGGCGGCGTGACCCTCGCGCATCGTCCGACGACGGGGCACCGGCTCGCCGAAAGACAAGGCGGCCGATGAAAAATCTGGCGCGCTGCCCGGTTGCACCGCGATCGGGCGGCGCTCTCGTGTCCGGTCCGCACCAATGAAGTGCAATTTTATCGAGCCGGTGCCGCGCTGATCCGATGATCGGGCCGTCGAAACAACGGTCCGGTCAAGATTCTGCTTCGCTCCGGCACGACGGCGATCCTTCTCTCCTGGCCGCCATGCAGCCCCTCGCCGCCGAGGCGGGCCGGCCGCGCGGGCTGACCGAGCCGGTCCATGTCCGGCCGATCCAAGGCGCCTCCCGCCAATGCGGCGGCGCCTGACTCAAGAGCGGCAGCCTGTCGTGGTTCTGCGGCGCGCGCCAGCAATGCAGCCGCGATTGCGCGACCGCCCCGCCTGTCCGCCGCTGCGCGTCGCCATAGATCGCAGGAGGCACGCCACGACGCTGGCATGCAGGAGGCCGGCATGGCGGCAGACGAGATCGCGGGACCGGTTCACGCCTTTCTGACCCTGCGGGGTCTGGACGGGAGCGGCCGCAGCTTCCCCGAGGTGCTGGGATTCGACGACGCTCAGATCGAGGGGGTGCACGACTTCATCCAGTGGCTGTTCCCGCTGCGGGAGCCGAGCCGGGCGGTGCCGGGGGCGCCGGTGATCGGGGCGGCGGAGGCCGAGGCGATCCGGCACGATCCATGGGCGCAGGACAGCCTGACCGCGGCCCGTGCCCGGATGCTCTTCTTCTACGCCGAGACCAAGGGGTGGCTGCGGCCCTACGACCACAACCACCTGCGCATCACCCGCATCCTGACCTCCCTGCGCGACCTCGTCGGGCTGGAGGAGGCCCGGGTCTTCCACGAGAGGATCACCGCCCTCAACCGGGCGGCGGGCTCCCCGGTGAACCCGGAGAGCCTCGACTTTTGGCGAAAAGCCGTGGAAGCCTAATGCCGCCGAACCGTCGACCCCTTCGGCGAAGGAGGCTTAGAAGAACGCCTGCAACCCGGTCTGCGCCCGGCCCAGGATCAGGGCGTGGACGTCGTGGGTGCCCTCGTAGGTGTTCACCGTCTCGAGGTTCTGGGCGTGGCGCATCACGTGGTACTCGCCCATGATGCCGTTGCCGCCGTGCATGTCGCGCGCCTCGCGGGCGATGGCGAGCGCCTTGCCGCAATTGTTGCGCTTGACGAGCGAGATCATCTCCGGCGCCATCCGGCCCTCGTCGAACAGCCGTCCCACCCGCAGGCTGCCCTGAAGACCGAGCGCGATCTCGGTCTGCATGTCGGCGAGCTTCTTCTGCACCAGCTGGGTCTGGGCGAGGGGCCGGTCGAACTGCTTGCGGTCGAGGGTGTATTGCCGCGCCCGGTGCCAGCAATCCTCCGCCGCGCCCATGGCGCCCCAGGAGATGCCGTAGCGGGCCCGGTTGAGGCAGCCGAACGGCCCTTTCAGCCCCGAGACGTTGGGCAGGAGCGCGCTCTCCGGCACCTCGACGCCGTCCATCACGATCTCGCCGGTGACCGAGGCGCGCAACGAGAGCTTGCCCTTGATCTTCGGTGCCGACAGCCCCTTCATCCCCTTCTCCAGGATGAAGCCGCGGATCTGGTTGTCGTGGGCGGGCGACTTCGCCCAGACCACGAACACATCGGCGATCGGAGCGTTCGAGATCCAGGTCTTGGCGCCTGAGAGGCGGTAGCCGCCGTCGATCTTGTCGGCCCTTGTCTTCATGCCGGCCGGATCCGAGCCGGCATCCGGCTCGGTCAGTCCGAAGCAGCCGACGAACTCGCCCGAGGCCAGCTTCGGCAGGTACGTCTTGCGCTGGGTCTCGTCGCCATAGGCGTAGATCGGGTACATGACGAGCGAGGATTGCACGCTCATCATCGAGCGGTAGCCGGAATCGACCCGCTCGACCTCGCGGGCGACGAGCCCGTAGGCGACGTAAGTCGCGCCGGCGCAGCCATATTCCTCCGGCAGGGTGACACCGAGCAGGCCCAGTTCGCCCATGGCGTTGAAGAGCGAGCGGTCGGTCTTCTCCTCGGCATAAGCCTCGACGATGCCGGGCAGCAGCCGCTCCTGGGCGAAGCTGCGGGCGGAATCGCGGATCAGGCGCTCGTCGTCGCTGAGCTGGTCGTCGAGCAGGAACGGATCGTCCCACCGGAAGGCGCCGCGCGCCCCTTCGAGGGGCTTGGCCGGGCTGAGGTTGGTCTGGGTCGCGACCGCGGCGGATGGGGCGTTCATGCGTCTCCTCCCTTGAAGTGCGGCGGGACGTTACCCCGGGCCCGTCGGCTCCGCCAGGATGCGAAACCGCATTCCGCACGTCCCAGCCATGCAGGCGGCGGCACGCATCGGGATTACTTCACCTGCTGCTTGTCGAGCTTGCGGGCGAGGGTGCGGCGATGCATGCCGAGCCGCCGGGCGGTCTCCGAGATGTTGAAGTCGGTCTCGACCAGGGTCTGATGGATGCGCTCCCATTCGAGCGTCTTGATCGAGGTCGGCCGGCCGTCCAGGGAGACGTCGACATCGCCTTCCGCCTTCGAGAAGGCCGCCTCGATGTCGTCGGTGTTGGCGGGCTTCGCCAGGTAGTGGCAGGCGCCGAGCTTGATCGCCTCGACGGCGGTGGCGATGCTGGCATAGCCGGTGAGCACCACCGTGAGGATGCCGGGATCGTGGTCGTGGAGCGCCTTGACGCAGGCGAGGCCCGATTCTCCGTTGAGCTTCAGGTCGACGACGGCGTAGGTGGGCGTGCGCTCGGCGAGCAGCGCCTCCAGGGCGCCGAGGCCGGTCAGGCTCACCACCGTGTAGCCGCGCCGTTCCAGCGAGCGCGTCAGGGTGGCGGCGAAGCGGTCGTCGTCCTCGACGATGACGAGCAGGCGGTCATCCTCGGCCATCTCAGACCGTCAGGCTGGCGAGCGGCAGGCTGATGGTCACGACGGCGCCTCCATAGCTGCGGTTGCGGGCCTCCACGGTGCCGCCGAGCTTGCGCACGACGTTGACGACGAGGAACAGCCCGAGCCCGCCGCCGAGGCGGCCCTTGCTCGATGTATAGGGCTGGCCGAGCCGCGCCAGCATCTCGGGCGCGAAACCCGGTCCGCGATCGGTGACGGAGAGCCGCAGGGTGTCCCCGTCGCGCAGGGCCGCCAGCTCGACGAAGTTCGGCGACAGGTCGAGGGCGTTGTCGAGGACGTTGAACAGGACCTGCTTCAGGGCGGTGTCGGAGACGATCTCCAGATCCTCGCCGAACTCGTCGCGGACCTCCAGGCAGAAGCAGGAGCGCATCCGCCGCCAGTCGCCGACCAGTTCGGTCACGAAGCCGCGCACGGTGGTCAGGTGCGGCGCCTCCCCGCGAGCCGCGCCGGCAGCGAGCAGGATGCCGGTGACGATCGCCTTGCAGCGCCCCACCGCCTCCTGCATCTCCTCGATCTCGCGGGCGATGTCGGGCGAGGCGGTGAGTTCCGGCATCCGCCGCCAGTCGCCGAGGATCACCGAGAGCGAGGAGAGCGGCGTGCCGAGTTCGTGCGCCGCCCCCGAGGCCAGCAGCCCCATCCGGACGATGTGGTCCTCTTCCGCCGCGCGCTGGCGCAGGTCGGCCAGCCGCGCATCCTGCCGGCGCAGGTTGCGCGAGATCCGGGTGACGAACACCGCGATCAGCGCCGCGTCGATCACGAAGGCCACCAGCATGCCGACGAGGTAGAGCCGAAGCAGCTCGTCGCTGTCGCCCGGCGGCAGCACCAGCGGCCGGTAGGCCAGCATCAGCACGCCGAGCGCCGCGGTGGTGACGGCGACGAGGCCGATCGTCGCCCGGCTGCTGAGCAGCACCGCCGCCAGGGTGAGCTGGAGCAGGAACAGCGAGGTGAACGGGTTGGTGGCGCCGCCGCTCAGGGAGAGCTGCACCGTGAGCGCCAGCACGTCGAGGAGGAGCGCCACGAACAGCACGCCCTCGGTGACGCCGCCGCTGCGGGCGATCCAGGCGAGGCTGACGAGATTGAGGAGGACGAGCCCGGACAGCACCACCGCCATCGGCCCGAGCGGCAGCGCGATGCCGAGGCCCAGTTGCGCCACCGCGATGGTGACGACCTGGCCCGCCACCGCGATCCAGCGCAATTGGACCAGGAGCAGCAGGTTCTGGCGCCCGCCATCATGGTCCTCGGGCGCATCGGCATCGCCGAGCCCCGCCAGGCTGCCGATGCCGAGGTGCCGCGCGGTTCGTCCGAGGAGCGCGCGGGCGGTCCGGCGCAAGGCGGCCCACTCGGTCATGCGGCCCTGCTCCGATCGGGACGGGACCGGCCGCTCAGTGCCCGCTTCCCGCCGGCATCGCACGGTAGAACGCGACCACGTCGCGGTAATCCTGATCGACCGGCGTGACCGGCACGGCGAGGCGCAAGCAGAGGCCGACGAGACCGGTGAGGAGGGCGAGGACGAGGCAGGCGCGCAGCGACATGAGCGGGCGGTGCCAGAAACGCCGCCGCGCGTAAAGCCGGGCGGCGAAAACGGGTACGGCCGGGCCGTTCACGGCCTTGGGCGGAGCGAGGGGGCGGAGCTCAACCCGAGGTCGCGGCCGGCCCGGCCGCATGTCCAGAACCTACCGGACGAGTGATGAATGTCAACATTCGTCACTCGGCAGCGACCTGTCCCCGACGCCCGATGTGCGCCAGCGCACACAGTCGTTCCGGCCTCGACTTCGCCCGAGATCTTGTGTTGAGAGAGACGCCGCCTCCGGCACCTCCGATCTCGAGATCCACCATGGCCCCTTGCGCAAGGATCGCCACGATGAGGGTGCGGTGGAAGCACCCGGGCCTCGTGATGCTTCTGACCTTCGCCAGCGGGCCGGCGACCGCCGAGGAGGCCGACCTGGCGGCGCTCGAGACCCGCTGGCATGCCTGCGTGCGGCAGGCTTTCGGCGCCCAGCCCCTCGGGATGGAGCGGCGGGCGGCACAGCGGGCCGCGCTCGCCGCCTGCAAGCCGCAGGAGGACGCCTATGTCCACGCGATGCTGGCGGCGCAGGAGGCCGAGGCACGGGCGCGGGCGACCCGCGGTGTCCTCGCCCGTGCCCGCGATTGGGCGCTCGCCGCGGCGGGATCGGCGCGCGCGACGGTCGGCGGGCTGGTGGACCGCCTGCGCTGGTGAACCCTGGCGCTCCCGTCCCGTTGAGGGCATGAAAGCCCGGAGACCCGACATGACGACCGCATCGCGCGCCCTTCTCGGCGCCCTGCCCCTCGCCCTGCCCCTCGCCCTGGCGCTGATGGCCGCGCCCGCTCTCGCGCAGCAGCAGCCGGCCCCGGATCCGGCGGCGGGATTCCTGACCCGGCCGGAGCCCGGCTCCTTGCGGGCCTCGAAGCTCGTCGGCGTGCCGGTGATCGGCATGGACCACGTCCGGGTCGGCGAGATCGAGGACGTGCTGCTGACCGAGGACGGCCGGGTGCGGGCGGTGGTGATCGGCGTCGGCGGCTTCCTCGGCATCGGC